>JBGCEA010000142.1:0-5613 GCA_045105915.1 Nitratireductor sp. | reverse complement strand
GTGTATTTTCAAACCTTCTGAGATGATTTCTCCAACACTCATTCTAGGGCTTAATGAGCCATAGGGGTCTTGAAACACAACTTGCATTTGGTCTCGTAACTGGCGCATTTCACGAAATGAAAAAGCATCAATTTGTTTGCCTAAAAACACAATTTTACCCTCAGAAGAAATCAACCGAGAGATAGCCATGCCAAGTGTTGTTTTTCCAGAACCAGACTCGCCAACAATGCCAAGCGTGTGGCCTTTTCTCAAATGCACATCAATGCCGTCTACTGCTTTTATGTGATCTACCGTCTTACGCAAAAAGCCCTTTTTAATAGGAAACCAAACACGCATGTCTTTCGCGTCTAAAATAACCTCTTTGGTTTTATCTATTTTTGGCGGTCGTCCCTTTGGTTCAGCAGATAACAAATGCTTTGTATAAGCATGTTTGGGCTTATCAAAAATGGCCTTTGTTTTGCCTGCCTCAACAATTTTGCCTTGGCTCATAACGCAAGTTCTGTTGGCAATTTTGCGTACAATGCCAAGATCATGCGTAATAAATAAAAGTGCTAAATTGTGGCTCTTTTGCAAGTCTTTCAATAGTTGCAAAATTTGCGCTTGCACGGTCACATCAAGTGCGGTGGTGGGTTCATCTGCAATCAGTAATTTGGGTTCATTTGCCAGCGCCATAGCAATCATTACGCGTTGTCTTTGTCCGCCAGACATTTGGTGCGGATAAGCGTTTAGGCGCTTTTCAGGATCACGAATACCAACCTGATGCATCAGCTCTATCGTGCGGGCTTTGGCGCTCGCATCATTCATGCCTTTGTGTAGCTTCAAGATTTCGCTTATTTGGCGCTCAATCGTGTGCAGCGGATTAAGCGATGTCATCGGCTCTTGAAAGATCATGGTGATGTCATTGCCACGAACATTGCGCAACTCTTTTTCACTGGCTGTTAAAAGGTCTTTACCTTCAAAAAAGATTTGGCCAGTTGGGTGCGAAGCCGCAGGGTATTGCAGCAATTTCAAAACAGACAAAGCCGTAACAGATTTACCAGAGCCAGATTCGCCAACAAGCGCCACTGTCTCGCCAGCTTTGATATCAAGTGAAATACGATCAACAGCCGTGGTGGTTTTGCTCCCTTGCGTAAAGGCAACAGAAAAATCATTTATCTGCAATAGCGGCGCATTAGCGCTTTTATTTTTTGCGCTCAACTTGCTCATGAGAATGTCTTTCTAGGGTCAAACGCATCTCGCACAGCCTCGCCCACAAATATAAGAAGCGAGAGCATGATAGAGATTACCATAAAGCCACTTATGCCAAGCCAAGGTGAGGTGAGGTTGTTTTTGCCTTGCGATAATAACTCGCCAAGAGAAGGTGAGCCGGGCGGCAGGAAAAAACAAAAAAAGTCTAGTGATGTAAGTGTCGTGATAGAGCCATTTAAAATGAACGGCAAAAAGGTCAGCGTAGCCACCATTGCATTTGGCAATAAATGCCTAAACATTATGGCTCTATTGCCCACACCCAAGGCTCGCGCTGCATTTACATATTCAAAGTTTCTTGCGCGCAAAAACTCAGCGCGCACAATGCCAACAAAACCAACCCAAGAAAACAGCAGCATAATGCCAAGCAATATCCAAAAGCCAGGTGGCAATATGGCAGCAATAATAAGTAAAATATAAAGCTGAGGCGTTGAAGACCAAATCTCAATAAAGCGCTGCGCAATAAGATCTATCCAGCCGCCAAAATAACCCTGAATAGCGCCAGCCGCTATGCCAATAATAGCAGAAGCGCCAGTAAGAATGAGCCCAAATAGAATAGAAATTCTAAAACCATAAATTACCCTTGCCATTACATCGCGGGCTTTGTCATCAGTGCCGAGCCAATTCCAATTGCCAATATTACATTCAACATCGTCAACGCCATTTATATATTCAGCGCATTGCTCTTGATTGGTATATAGCCAAGAGGGTTTTGAAGGTGCTGGCTCTGGCAGTTGATTGATGATGGTGCGATAAGAATAGCGAATAGGCGGCCATATAACGATGGCGCCTTTTTTCTCAAAAACCTCTGTTATGAGATCGAGCTTATAATCTGTTACTGGTAGATTAAGCGGGTCTTCGCCAAGCCATGCATCTTCAGAATAATCAACCAAAACGGGGCTATGCGCTTTGCCCTCAAACCAAATAAAAATTGGACGATCATTTGCAATAAATTCTGCAAAGAGCGTTATAAAGAAAAGCGTCAAAAAAATGCGCAAAGACCAAAGGCCTCTTTTATTGGCCTTAAAGTTTTCTAGCCGCCTTTGATTTAGAGGCGAAAGCCGTGAAGCAATTTTCGATTTTTTCTGAGTTACATCGCGCATCAAACTTCTCTCGATTCAAAGTCAATGCGCGGGTCGATCCATGTATACATAAGGTCAGATAAAAGGCTGACAATTAGCCCCATGATTGAATAAAGATATAACGTGCCAAATACGACAGGGTAATCACGATCAATAACAGACTTATAGCCAAGTAGGCCAAGGCCATCGAGTGAGAAAATCGTTTCGATTAAAAGCGAACCCGTAAAAAACGCCGAAATAAAAGCGGCAGGAAATCCAGCAATAACAATTAGCATGGCATTTCTAAACACATGCCCATAAAGCACCTTGTTTTCGCTAAGCCCTTTGGCGCGCGCTGTTTGCACATATTGCTTTCGAATTTCATCAAGAAAAGAATTTTTTGTAAGCAAAGTCGTGGTGGCAAAAGCTGCTAATACCATTGCGGTTAAGGGCAGGGCTAAATGCCAAAAATAGTCTTTTATTTTTCCAAAAGTGCTAAGTTCATCAAAATTATCTGAGAACAAACCTCTTAGCGGAAACCAATCAAAATAAGAGCCACCCGCAAAAAAGACGAGCAGCATGATACCAAACATAAATCCTGGAACCGCATAGGCAACAATAATCACACCGCTTGTCCAAATATCAAAACGTGTGCCATCACCAACAGCTTTTCGAATACCAAGCGGTATAGAAATTATATATGAGATAAAGGTGATCCAAAGCCCAAGAGAAATGGAGACGGGCATTTTTTCGATCATCAAATCGACAACGCCAACTTTTCGAAAATAGCTTTCACCAAAATCAAATCGAGCATAATTCCACATCATCAAAAAATAACGTTCTAATGGCGGCTTGTCGAAACCAAATTGTTTTTCTAGTTTTTCAATAAACTCTTTATCAAGTCCAATTGCGCCACGATATTTTGAATCAGCATCTGCATTGCTCAGCCCTTGCTCAAGGCTGTTTTCAAAATTGCTTTCGCCGCCACCGCCAGATAATCGCTCCGAAGCAGAATCTCCACCGCCCTGCAACTGCGATACGATTTGTTCAATAGGGCCGCCGGGTGCAAATTGCACAATGAAGAATGTAATCGTCATAATACCGATTAAGGTCGGTATCATTAACAATAATCGCCTTAAAATATAGGCACCCATTCGCCACTCAATCCTCAATAAGCTTCATTGAACCATCACAATGATTCGCATTTGCTATAAAAGAATCTAGATTACTGGCTGGCGCAAGTGCGAAGCGCCAATTTACTAGGATTTTAGCCAAAAAGTGGGCGTTTTGCCTAAAAGAAGTAAAACTTAGCCAATTTATTGGCCAAGTTCTTTTTCTACCTCTAAATCAATCCAACCAGAAAGCGTATCTAAGCCAGCATATTTTGGCTGGTTTGGTGGGTAATTAATTTTACGCCACCAAGCATACCAAAGTGCAGGGTTATGATAGAGCGGTACGCTGTAGTGCCCATGCAATAAAACATGATCTAGCGCTTTTGTTAGCGCAATGGTTTCTGCTCTGTTTGGCGATACGATGATACGCTCAACCAACTCATCAACCACAGGGTCTTGAATGCCTGCATAATTGCGCGCACCCTCACGCTTAGCCGCATCACTTGTCCAATATTCGCGCTGTTCATTGCCAGGCGATAAAGACTGGCGCGTTACCGACATTGTTAATTCAAAATCAAATTTGTCTAAACGAGCTTTATATTGTGCGCGGTCCACAACACGCACTTCTGCCTCTATGCCAAGCTTTCTCAAATTTTCAACATAAGGCAAGCCAATCGTTTCATCTGTTGGGCTTTGGCCTAAAATCTGAATGGTGAAGACCTTGCCATTTTTGTCTACCATTTTGCTGTTCTTAAATTCGTAGCCAGCGTTTTGCAAAAGCTGCAATGCTTTACGACGAATTTTACGCGCTTCGCTTGAGTTTTTATAAACCGGCAATTCATAGGCAGTGTCTATAATAGTGTCGCTTATACGGCCTCTATATTCTTCCAAAATTTCTTTCGTGCGACCTTCAGGAATACCATTGCCCTGCAATTCACCACCTTCAAAATAACTATCGGTTCGTGTGTATGCACCAAAGAAAATGTTTTTATTCATCGCTTCATAGTCAAGCAGCAGCATTAATGCGTGGCGTAAATCAACATTTTGAAACTTTTCATTACGGGTATTTATATAATATGCCTGAAATGTTTCTGAGCCCTCGGTTGGCCAAGCCTTGCGCACAATATCGCCGCGCTCAAAAGCAGGGAAGGTATATTCAGTCGACCATCTGCGCGATCTGTTTTCTACGCGTGCATCGCTAATGCCGCCTTTTTTAAAGCCTTCCCAAGCAGCGTCAGTATTTTCAAAATCTGTGTACCGAATGAAATCATAATTATAGCGTCCTTTTTGAACGTTCAAATCTTTTGCCCAATAGTCTTTTACGCGCTCCCACTTAATTACATTGCCCATATCATATGACGCAATTTTGTAGGCGCTAGAGCCAAGGGGTGCTTCACTTGTAAGGGGCTTGCTAACATCGCGTGCATTACCCTCAGCGTCTTTTGCTTCCCACCAATGTTTTGGCAAAATTGGCAAGTCGCCAATAATATGGGGCAATTCACGATTGCCCTTAACATCAAATTTAAACGTAATTTCTAGCGGTGCGGTTTTCTCAACGCTAATTACATTCTTATAATAGTCTTTATATAACGGTTGGTTTTCTCGAATTGTTTTCATAGACCAAATCACATCTTCAGGTGAAATAGCCTTGCCGTCATGCCATTTAGCATTGGGGTTTAAGCGATAAACAGCTTCAGAAAAATCTGCACTATATTTAAATGCCTCTGCAATAAGCCCATAAGATGCGCTGGCTTGGTCTACCGATTGCGCAAATAACGTATCCCATAGCAGTCCACCTGTATAAGTTAGGCCAGGGGCAGGGCGGCCTGTCACCACAAATGGATTAAATGAATCAAAGCCACCAGAAGCATTGCGGTTTAGCGTGCCGCCCTTTGGCGCATTTGGATTTACATGCTCGTAATGGGGGAAGTCTTTTTTATATTTTAATTCACCAAACAAGGTGTCGCCATGTAACCATTTGCCTGCGTGTTCTGGGTCAGCTGCCTTTGCAGAATTGAAGGATACAATTACCAAGCAAGTAAGAATGGCACGAAGGGTAAAGCTATAAAATTTGGCGAACACGCAAAGTCTCCTAATAATTGGCGCTTATGTGTAAAGCGAACCGTTAAACATAAGATACTCAAGAAAATAGCAAACGCAATGCTACTAATGATTCTTGAGTTTTAGCTACGCTA
>JBGCEA010000141.1:0-5352 GCA_045105915.1 Nitratireductor sp. | reverse complement strand
CAAACAAAAAGCGGCATCAAAAGGTCAAAATCATCATAACTATGACTAGCAAATGATAGCGGCGCCAAACATGTTTCCCATGTTGTAATGCCTAATTCTTCATATAATTCACGAATAAGAGCAGATTGAGCAGTCTCGCCTTTTTCGATTTTGCCACCCGGAAACTCCCAAAGCCCAGCCATAGATTTACCCTCTGGGCGCTGAGCAAGCAAAATGCGATTATCATCGTCAATCAAGGCACAGGCCGAAACCAGCACTAATTTTCGATCAACATTATTTTGAGCATTCATAAGGTTTAGCCTTTATGAGTTGGCTTAGTTATTAGGCCGCAGAAAAGTTCAGCGGGGCATCACCAACTGGCGGCTTCCAATAAGTGTATCTGTATAGTTCAGAAAAACCCATAGATTTATAAAGCGCAATAGCTGGCTCAGAAGCGCTCTTTACCTGCAGCCATGCAGAAGAAGCACCTTTTTTGGAAGCCCATAAAAGACCAGTTTGCATAATTCGCGTGCCATGCCCTTCACGCAGCATGTCTTGATTGGTTACCAAATCAAACACACCAGCAACGTCTCTATCATGCACACAGCGCAAAACACTTGCAGGCACGCCTTCTTTATTTGAATGCACAAACAAACCTGTTTCAGGCTCTGTTGCACCAATTATTTCAGCAAGACCCGGCTTAACTTCTAATTTATATTTTGATAATTTTATATAATCATCAATCCAGCTGCCCGTATCTTTTAGCGGCACTTGATCGATTGTGTTTTCAAGTTCGAATTTTGAAATATCAGCAATCATTACAATGCTCTCTTCAAAAGGCGTCCAGCCACTTTCTTGCAAGAGTTCTTTCAAACCCGCAGGCGCTAACGGCGTTAGTCTAAAAACAAGAGAACGACCAAAGCTTTTAAACCTTTGGTTCGCCATATGTATGCGCTCTTCAAGACGAGAATTATCGCATGGATCTAACGGATTAACCGAATTCAACCGCTTAGCTGGATGACCAGCAGTAAGGCGCACAGCCCATGTGCCATCAAATACGCAAGAGGTCGCAGGAAACGAGCGAAAGCTAACAGCTTCCATTCGTCTGATTTGCGACAATTGCGGCATCTTTTTTAAACTTTGAATATTCACGCGTATCACCAAGGCTCAATGCTAATTTTGACTCATCTTGATGATCAGCTTCGATAGTCTGCATTTATAGAAATATACTCATGTGTCAAATCGCAAGTCCATACTTTTGCTTCTTTTTCACCCATTCCCACATCAACTATTATTTCAATGAACTCATTTTTCATAATTAAAGACGTAGCAGCCTCTGAGTAGTCAGGATCGCGCTGACCTTTGTAAGCCACACGAATATCGCCAAACCAAATATTCAACTTATCTCTATTGGCAGGTTCCCCTGCTTTGCCAACCGCCATAACAACACGGCCCCAATTTGCGTCTTGTCCAGCAACTGCTGTTTTCACCAACGGAGAGTTTGCGATAGAAAGCGCAATTTTCTTTGCAGAAGCCGCAGACTTAGCGCCCTTCACCAAAATTTCGATATGTTTCGAAGCGCCTTCACCATCACGCACAACCAACATTGCCAATTCATGCAAAACAGTTTTCACGGCACCTCTAAGTGCTTTAATGGCCTTATGACTAGCTGATGCGATAGGTTTATTGCCATTACATGCAGAAACCAACAAAACCGTATCGCTGGTAGATGTATCGCTATCCACGCTAATTGAGTTAAAACTTGTCTGCACTTCTTTAGATAAGATTTTTTGCAAAACATCATTCGTAACAGGCAAATCTGTCACCAAAAACGAAAGCATGGTCGCCATGTCTGGCGCTATCATGCCAGAGCCTTTGGCAATACCATTTAGCGTATATGTTTGCCCATCAACCTCAAAGCTAACTGTACTGGTTTTATGATATGTATCTGTGGTCATGATGGCTTTTGCAGCCTCATCCCAGCCAGTTACACTCGCAACTCTTTTTGTATTAGCCAGCTTGCTCTCAAAGCCAGAGGCGTCCATTGGCTCACCAATAACACCAGTAGAGGCTAAAAACACTTCAGACTTTTTGCACCCAAACACTTTGGCAGCATAATCAGCCGTTTTGTTAGACGCGTCCTTGCCCATTTTGCCTGTAAACGCATTCGCATTGCCAGAATTAATGACAATTGCTCTAGCTTTACCCTTTGGCAAATGTTTTTGGCACCATTCAACAGGCGCTGAGGGGCAATAAGACTTAGTAAAAACGCCCGCAATTTGCGCAGGTTTTTCAAAGATAATGGCCGTCAAATCTTTGCGGCCTTTATATTTAATACCAGCCTCTACACTGCCAAGTAAAACGCCCTCAAGCGAGGGCATTTCTGGCCAGTTAAGTGGCGCTAAAGGTGAAACTTTCATAGCAACACTTCTTGTAGTTTATTATTGATTTGCTTCAATTGTCGTTTGCAAGTCAGCATCCAAAATTTCTACTGGAGTACTTTTCTTTGCCGTTTCGATCGCTTCAAGATATTTTTCGCGTAGCAATACTTGGCGAACCTGATTGCTAACATCTTCTAATTTTGGCTTAGGCGCTTCGCGCTCATCTTCTTTTTTAATAATGTGATAGCCAAATTGTGTTTTCACAGGCTCTTTTGTTACAGCGCCCTTTTCTAAAGCAAATGCAGCTGCTTCAAATTCTGGAACCATTTGGCCTTTGCCAAAATAACCCAAATCACCACCATTTGGACCAGAAGGACCAGTTGATTTTTCTTTTGCAAGTTCAACAAAGTCTTTACCGCCTTCAATCTCAGCAATAATCGCCTTCGCTTCTTCTTCCGTCTTCACCAAAATATGACGTGCATTAATTTCTTCGGCTCCGGGTGTTGCTGCAATCTCTTGCTCATAACGCGCCTGAATAGCTTCTTTTGTAATACTCTTTGTAACAACTTCTTCAAAATATGCATTGTGTAGGGTACGCGCCTTCAAAAACTCCATACGCTGCTTAAATTCATCATTGTCTGAAAAACCATCTTTTTCAGCCTGTAGAGCCATCACCTTAATATCGATCAATGCAGAAAGCGCTGCTGCTCTGCGGTCCTTTTCAGGCACCTGCTCAAATTGTTGCGCCATTTCTTGCTGAGTAAAAGCAAGTTGCTTTTCTGTAATCTCTACACCGCCAATTTTAGCAACAACAGCATTTGCGTCTTGCGCGAAAGCAGATGGCACATTGGCATTTAACACCGCAAATGAAACGACACCCACACTTAACGTCAATGCGATAATTGCTGTGTTAGATGCTTTTAGTTTTGAAATGAGGTTATTATAGAGCATAGCGATATCCAATTTGAAATTTTATTTCTGTTTGAATTACAGCGATTAATAAATTTATCAAGCTAATTCACCATATAGTGATCAAATTTGTAGAATTAAAATTACTATAGAATAGCCCAATTTATGGTCTTTTAACCCCTGAATTAGCGAGTAAATTTAGTTTGAAGCCCCCTTGCCGTTGACATCGCATTTTCTGCCTCTTATCTGTCCAAAGAACACACCGTTATGATTATTGTATAGAAAGTACAATTCACGGCATAAATAGATTTAGTAGCCTTGGCGCTAAACAAATAAAAACCAAAGATAAGCAACGCAAAATTGCTTATTATAAAAATTCTAAAGGAACCCAAATGGGTATGTTTTCTGGCGTCGCACGCAAAATGTTTGGATCATCGAATGATCGTAAAATAAAAGCCTTGAAACCACAGATTGATGCAATCAACGCCTTAGAAGAAGAAATGGCAGCTTTGAGTGATGCAAAGCTAAAAGCCAAAACCGATGAATTTCGCAAATTACTTGAAGGCGGCACAAAGCTTGATGATTTAATCGCTCCTGCTTTTGCAGTTGTGCGCGAGGCTTCAAAACGTGCGCTGGGCATGCGCCCATTTGATGTGCAGTTAATGGGCGCCATTATTTTGCACGAAGGCAATATCTCAGAAATGAGAACTGGTGAGGGTAAACCCCTTGTTGCGACTTTGGCTGTTTATCTAAACGCACTTTCAGGCAAAGGCGTGCACGTTATTACCGTGAACGACTATTTGGCGGCACGTGATGCAGAAAACATGGGCAAACTATATGAATGGCTAGGTCTTTCTACTGGTGTAATTGTAAATGGCCTTGATGATGAAGAGCGCCGCGCTGAATATGCCAAAGACATTACCTATGGCACCAATAACGAATTTGGTTTTGATTACCTACGCGACAACATGAAATTTGATCTTGAATCTATGGTTCAGCGCGCACACAATTTTGCGATTGTCGATGAGGTTGATTCAATTCTAATCGATGAAGCGCGTACACCGCTAATTATTTCTGGTCCACTAGATGATCGATCAGACCTTTACCAATTAATCGACAAACTCATTCCGCAACTTGATGATGCTGATTATGAGCTAGACGAAAAGCAGCGCTCTGTAACCTTTACAGAAGATGGCACAGAAAAACTTGAAGGCATTTTAAGAGAAGAAGGTATTTTAAAATCTGAATCTCTATACGACATCGACAATGTGTCTATCGTGCACCACGTAGACAATGCGCTTAAAGCGCATAAACTATTCACAAAAGACAAAGACTACATTGTAAGAAATGATGAAGTTGTCATTATTGATGAGTTTACAGGTCGTATGATGCCAGGTCGCAGATATGGCGAAGGCCAGCACCAAGCGATTGAAGCAAAAGAGAATGTAACCATTCAGCCAGAAAACCAAACGCTGGCATCCATTACATTCCAAAACTATTTCAGACTATACGAAAAGCTTGCCGGCATGACAGGCACAGCCATGACAGAAGCTGAGGAGTTTGGCGATATTTATGGTCTAGAAGTTTATGACGTTCCAACCAATCTATCGGTTGCTCGCATAGATGATGACGATGAAGTGTATAGAACTGAAGCAGAGAAGTTTAAGTCAATCATCACGCTTATCACTGAGTGTAGAGAACGCAACCAACCAATCTTGGTTGGCACAACTTCTATTGATAAATCAGAAATGCTGTCTTCGCTTTTAACCGAAAAAGGTATTAAAGATTTTAAAGTGCTAAATGCGCGTTATCACGAGCAAGAGGCATATATTGTTTCGCAAGCGGGTGTTCCTGGCGCTGTTACCATTGCCACCAACATGGCGGGTCGTGGTACAGATATTCAGCTTGGCGGCAATTTAGACATGCGCTTAGAAGCAGAGCTGGCTGACATGAAAGAAGGCAAAGCTAAAACAACTAAGCAAGAAAAAATCACTGCAGAAGTTCAAAAGCTAAAAGAAGAAGCAAAAGCAGCTGGCGGCTTATATGTAGTGGGCACCGAGCGCCACGAAAGCCGCAGAATTGA
>JBGCEA010000140.1:0-5577 GCA_045105915.1 Nitratireductor sp. | reverse complement strand
GAATAATCCGAAAAATAGCCATTGCAGCCTCAACCTTAGTACCATTATCTTTGATGATCTTTTGACCAGCTTGAACAGCTTTTGTAATTTTGGCTTGTTCGTCTTTTGATAAAGTTTTTGGTTTCGATTGATCAGATGATTGTGTGGCTGATTGTGTAACTGATTGTGGCTTTGGAGTACTCATGTTCGACCCTCTAAGATTATTGAATAACTTAGACAGCCCATCCACCAATTACATAAATGGATCAACGCTTGAACTTACATGCTCGATTTTAGTGTTTTATGTTCGAATTTTAATCATCAAAAAACACGATCAAATCCACTTCATTACAAGCCAAAATACACTGCTGGAAACCACGTGGAAACAGCATAAATTCCAACACTTATTACAACGCTGGGTGCGTTTCCTTCAGCAAAAAGTGTGACTATTTTAAGCGAACATTCCACTCAAACTCGAACAATTCCGCGAGTGTAAAATAGCAATTAGGTGGGGCGTATTTTGGGATAAAAACATAAAAGGAATTGAGTGTTCACGCGAACCTCATCAAATCTGAAAATGCGTAATACCATGATTTATATAAGAATTTTACCCGTAGCCTGAAGTTATGATTCCGCTGCTCTAACCAGCTGAGCTACCCCGCCACACATTCCAAGCGCATGAAATTCTTTAAAAGAAATCCAAAATCATGTTGGAAATATATCAGACATATAAGATTTATTGCCTGTGCGCGCATATAAGAAACCAAAGGCCCTTATGTCAAGCGAAATGCTAATGAATAACGTTTTATATTTAACCAGCCCAAATCTACAACAGTTCCGCTTAATTCTGATTTTGTCACAAAAGAAAATTCACTCACTTTCCACAGATGTTATACAATAAGCCAACACCAATTTCAGCGCGAATATGTTTATTTAAGAGGGATTAGTATTTTTATTGTTCCACCGTATGAAGAGTAGTCATCAACCCCAAAACCGTCATAAAATCCTGATGCCCTGAGACTAATCCCTTGAGCATCAGTTAAGGTAAGTCCAGCATCAAATCTTGCACGTAGAGTTTCATTCCCAATGCTTGCGGAAGAGCTAGCGGATCCATTGGTGCCTGTCATTCCAAAATTATAAACACCTGAAACACCAATCATGGTTCCAATTGCTGCGTCCTCAATTTTTATTTTGCGAGAAATAATTGGTCCAAATTTTATTTCACCCATTGAGATTGTCTGGCCTGCAATGTCATTATTTAGGCTGTCAGTATAGGCTTCTTGAGATTCTTCAAAATAACTCGCTGAAATTGTTGGGCTGAATGTAAATTCGCCACTTACATATTGACCAGAAAGCGCACCGCTGGCCATCCAACGAGTAGTGTTAAACTCATCTATGTATGTCCCATCTGGAGAGACATTGTTTTTTGAACGCCCCCACAAAGAACGAGCTTCATAGTAAAGATTTTGATTTGAAAGTTTGCCTGCAATATAAGGCCCTACCATCCAGCCGCGCCCATCGGCGCTGCTATTGGAGCTTGTATCTTTTTCATCGGTCCAGTCTATTTGCCCAACAACACCCAATAGTGAGTTCTTGTTAATAAAGTAGTGTGACCCAACATAAGCAACCCAAGTTGAATTTTCTACGTCACCAGAGTTAGTGCGAGAACCATGTAGTTGTGTCCAAATATCATATGTCCCTGCTCTACTTTTAATGCCGTTAAATTCTTGCCCATCTTCTGAGTTTAAAGAGCTTAAATTGTCGTTAGCATGCGCATTAATGTTATTATCACTTGTGAAATTATTAAAGCCGATGTTTGTATTTGCCGTACTTTTTACAAAAGAATCGTTGTTATTCGCCTGAGCATAGCCGCTAAGTAATTTACTGCGCGATGTTGAGAAGGAAACATTATATCCATCTGAATTAGCTTTAAGTTGTAGATTACCAGCTGGTCCACCACCTTGGATATTAGTGCCAGTTATAAAGCCAACAAAGCTGTTTTGATTGTTTAATATTTGCAATGCTCTGTTTGTGACAAAACCTCTAACAATTTCTTCAGTTTTACCGATTGTGTCTTCGACCAATGCGTCAATGTTTGTAGAGGAAGATGCCACTGTTGCAATATCGCCGCTATAATTTGCACTGATACTATGATTACCCGCTGTTTTAAAGGCATGGTCACAAGTTGCAGTATTTGCGCTTATCGTAACATTTGAACAAATTGCTGTGCCACCATTGTTAAATGTAACTGTGCCTGTAGGATTTACAACAGAGGTAATTGTTGCAGTATAGGTTACAACATCGCCTAGTCTTGGAGTAGGATTTGATGACGCCAATGCTAATGTAGTTGAGGCTTTTGCGACTGCAATGGATGTACTATCCGATGTTGAAAAATACTTATCGTCTTCAGCTTTTGTCGCCGTAATAGTGCAGCTTCCTTCTGCCACACCTGTAACGACCGTTCCAGAAAGTGAACAACTTGATGCGCCTGATGTGATTGAATATATAATTGCACCCGTTCCTGCTCCAATAGTTGCAGAGACGTTTGAGGTCTGAGAGATTTCAATACTTACAGCAGATGCTGACATTGTAATTGATTGTGCAGCCTTACCAATTGAAAAACTTTGCAAAACATCATTTGCCGCTGAATATTGATCATTACCAGCTTGCGAAGCGGTGATCTCACATGTTCCTGAATTTAATAATACTGCAGAAGTACCAGATACGGAACAAATGTTTGTATCTCCAGTAACAGCAAAAGTGACAGCGTTGCCCGAAGCGCCACCTGTTGCACTCAAAGCAACGCTAGAATTTGCAGCATAGGCTTGATCTGCTGGCGGTGTAAAACTAATCGTTTGTGAAGCCTTGCCAATTACAAAACTGGCGGTAACGTCACTCGCTGAATAATATTGATCATTACCAGCCTGTGAGGCTGTTATGGAGCAAGTGCCGATAGCGAGCATAGTAGCCACCGAGCCAGTTACTGTACATATATTTGTGCTGTTTGATGCAAATGTAACTGGCTCACCAGATGAGCCACCGTTTGCAGTTACCGTAACAGTGCCATTCACAACTAATGTTTGATCTGCTGGCGGTGTGAAATTAATTGATTGAGGTAATCGTTGCCCGCCACCTGATACTGTAAACGTGTAAGGGTCTTCATTAGCATCATCTGAACGAATTGTAACAGTGGCAGTATGACCCCCACCAGTTTGAGGATTAAAACGTATCGTAAAGGTCTCAACGTCACCTGCAGCAATGGTTCCACTATTTGTCAAATCGTTTGTTATAGTAAAATTTGTAGTGTCAGAAATTGATACAGCGTCTGTTCCAAGGTTTAATACGGCTCCACCATTATTCTCAACTCGAAATGTATTCGACGTGCTGTAACCTACATATGTTGTATTAAATTGCGTACCAGCTGCATAGGTAGGTGTTGTGCTTCCATCGTCAATATCAGCGTCATCCGCGTTGTTACGCACATCTAGCTCTGGGGTAAGCGTGGGAGCAATCTCATCGACGTCCGTCACTGTCACAGTAATATCCTGTGTAGCGGTTAAGCGCGGTGACCCGTCGTCAGATACCGTTATTTGGACATCATAGATGTTATCCGGCGGCACGTTGGTAGAGTCGGGGTCCTCAAAATCTCGGGGTGTTTTAAAGGTTACGACACCCGTACTGGCATCCAGATTAAACAGGCCATTATCTGCGCCTCGGCCGCCATCAGTGGAAAAAGCATAGGTAAGCCCATTCCCCGAACCTTCGCTGTCGCTGTCATCAGTTGATTGCACATCAGTAACCGCCGTCTGGTTCTCTGCCGCATTGACAGCAGCAGTAGCACCACCTGTGATTACAGGCGCGGTGTTAGGTGACTTCGGGCAGTCCGAATCGAGTGCATTGGCGTCGAACGTAATGTCGGCAAGTATCGATAGGCCTGTTGCGTCGAATGTCTCCCCGTCTGCAAAATTGGCGTTAAAATCCGTATCATCATGGAGTACAAATCTAAATGGGCCAGCTGCAGGCGTAACCAGGGTTTGGGGCTGAGTGACGCTGGAAATTGTCGGCGGTGTTAAACTCGTAAACCAATTGTGGCCCGAACTGCCAAGGACGGTGCCATTGGTATCTAGAAGATAAAAACGAAAAGGATCGTTAGTGCTTGTATCATTGTTTGTCGCGGTAACGGAGTAATTTAAACCAAATCTAGATGGCGTTGTAGCATTGCAAGAACCATCGGTGGCCAAATAAGGCGTGCCGAGTGATTGAAGTGTAAGACTGTGTGCAGACGATACCGAGACGAAAATTACCAAGAAAACTACCAGAATTCTGCACGTACATTGCCAGCAGCTCAGGCTTTCCAAATTATCGTCGGGTATATTGTTCAAAGCGCCTTGTTTTGGGATTATTGAACAAACGGTGTTCCAGACGGTATGCAACCACTCACGCAACGAATTTAAGGGCAGACCAAACACAGGGTTTGATGCGCCTGAAGCCAAGGCCAATTTATCTGATATGGGTTTCGCAATATGGGACAACGCTATACACTCCGATGTACGAGAAGACACAAGACAATATAGCCTTATTCAGAACCATAGCTCGCAATAGCGATGGGCAGTAAAATCCCGCTTCGGTTTAGTTGAATTAGCGCTTACTTTGCAGCGCGCCTCCCCCTGTGGCGATCTCTTTTTTTCTTAAACTGTGAAATGCCGCCCCACAATTCAATTTGAGAAATGAATAACACAGCAATTGCTGGGAGTCTCAATATATATTAACAAATGGTAAATATGACTACTTCATGTTACAAGAATAGCACTGTAAGTAACCTCAGGGGATCTAGAAAAACTAAATCCCATTTCACTTTTGTTTGAAATAAAACGCGTCGCAAATAGATAATTTCAGAATTGTTTTCTTGGTAACCTCGTCCGCATAGTTGACCTTCAATCTAATGTTTAGTTCTCAAATTGAATGTTTGGCCTTGGTAAAATTATGCATGTATTCGATTGCTGTTTGACGTCAGCGCCTACGGAACAGATTAGGGATATTGCCTAAGGGAGTGTTTTTGGCTGATCATTGCTATCAAGCGACAAATATTGTCACCAAACACCACATTAGTGACAAATTATTTCCCCAACTCAACCAACTTCATTCCACTTATTCCATTCCAACCAACGCAATCTTTCCTAAATAACTATAGAAACAAACTTATCTAAGTTTTGGCTAAAGCGAATATAACACTAGCCCTTCAACCTCCTGACTGTGAGCAATTGTTGAAATCCCGATGATAGATAAGCATCGGTCACAAATTCAAGATCATCATCTTGTCGCATTTGTTTGAACGAAGCGAGTTAATCAGGAACACTCGTTATAAATAAAACCTGTTAAGAGACGGAAATACTTTAAACCGTCAAAAGCTGAGTGGATAGTTATGTAAGTCTACTCAAATAGCTTTGCGTGTATAAGCTGCATTTAAAAGGGTGAACCGCAACACCAACCCTTCCCATTTAATTCTAAAATGGTTGTGTTTACATAAGCGTGAAAAGACTAAGCAAGATTGTTTATTTTTTAACGTATTTCGCCTTAACGGGCGAAGTGCGTTCTTCA
>JBGCEA010000139.1:0-3118 GCA_045105915.1 Nitratireductor sp. | reverse complement strand
AACAATAGCAGACACCAAGATTAAAATTAGCAATACCGCAACAAGCGGCGAAGAAAGCGTTGCAACCACTTGCGCATAAGGCGCACCAACAAGCGAAATAACAAGCCAGCAAAAACCAATAATTAGCGGAATGTTAGCAACTGCAGTTACGCGCTGAAGCCAAAAATGCTCGGTGCCTTCTTTAGCAGACCCTAACCCATTTACTTTTGAACGTGCCGTTCTCATCTGTGACATTTAAAGCCCCTATCTAACGCTATAAGCAATAACCCAAAGCAGCACTGTAATAATTACAGACGCTACAATTTGTAGTTTTGCCATTTTTGTTGTGAATGTTTTTTCAAGCGCGCGGCCTGTGTCTTGCACCAAGTGCTTCAAACCACCAATTGCGTGATGCACCAAAGCCCAAGTGAAGCCTAGCAGAATAATTCTGCCAAACCATGAGCCCAAAAAGCCATTTACAAAATTAAAATATTGCTCACCCGTTGCTGCACTCACTAGCCACCAAGCAACTACCAAAGTACCCATATATAGAGCAGCACCCGTAACACGGTGCAAAATGGACATTAGCATTGTGGGAATCAATTTATAGACAGACAGGTGTGGCGACAGGGGTCTATTGCCGCCGGTATTAGCCTTGCTCATGAGAATCTCTTTCTATAGCTGGACTTATGGCTTTAAATTGTAAACATGTTTTAATCAGAGTCTATCGCCAAGGTCAAAGAAAGACTTTAGAATGTTTCTAATAAAATCGATTTAATCCTTTAGAATAACGCGTCAACAATCTAATATTTAAGCCATGATTTGATTTTCGATAAGAAATTCAAACTGTTGAGCAAAAATCACACAATCTGCAAATGAGATTCACTTGTTATCTATTCTTCTAACTGTATTGCCCGTTTTTCTAGTTGCTGGCGCTGGCTATAGCGCCGCTAAAACTGGCTTTGTAGATGTTCAAATATCAAAACACCTAAACGCCTTTACAGTGCGCATTGCCATTCCATGTTTATTGTTCATCTCAATGTACAATTTAGATTTCCATGCAGCCTTTAATCTCAAAATGCTATCTGGCTATTATATTGGCGGCATTGCCTGTTTTATTATCGCGCGCATACTTGCAACCACCGTTTGGAAAAGACCTCCCACAGAAGCCGTTGCAGTTGGCTTTTCAGCTCTTTTTACAAATACAGTACTGCTGGGCTTGCCCATTGTTGAACGCGCATATGGCACACAATCGCTAACGCCTGTTTTTGCTATCATCTCGCTGCATGTCGCAATTATGTATAGCATTGGTATGATCTCTATGGAGTTTGCCGCAAGAGATGGTGCAAGCGCTGCAAATGCACTTAAAAAGGCAACCAAATCTATTCTCTCAAATCCACTCATGATTGGCGCACTTTTGGGGGCGCTCACAAATTTGAGTGGCATAAAATTGTTTGAACCCATACAGGCCGCAATAAAAATGGTAGCAAGCGCTGGCATTCCAGCCGCCCTCATTGCTATGGGCGCGGCGCTAACTCAATATAAAATAAAATCGCAATTGGGCGAATCGCTAATGGTGGCATCGCTCTCATTATTTTTGCAGCCTTTAATTGCACTACTCATTACGCATTACTATTTTGACCTTTCGCAAGATCTCGTCAGAGCAGCTGTAATTGTAGGCGCCATGCCACCCGGCATGAACATTTATATATTTGCAACCATGTATAATCGCGCAGAAAACTTAGCCGCCTCAGCGCTTATAATCTCAACGCTTCTTTCCATATTCACAATATCATTTTGGATATGGCTGTTGGTGTATTTAGGAATATAAAGCATGAACGACACGCTTGGCATTATTGCAGTTTCGCTCATGGTAATTACCTATGCACTAGAAGCAAAAAGCCCAATCTTCATTTTGCTATTTTCATTCTCATGCGCATTGGCTGCATTTTATGCATACACCATTGGCTCATACCCTTTTTTAATTGCCGAGGGCATTTGGGCGCTTATCGCCTTGAAGCGATATTTAAATACAAAAAAGCCCGCAAACTAAAAGTTCACGGGCTTAAATTTTTATCTATTTTATAAAGCTTACAGCTCTCTAATATCCACAAAGTGACCAGCAATAGCAGCAGCAGCGGCCATAGCAGGCGACACCAAATGCGTACGACCTTTAAAGCCCTGACGGCCTTCAAAGTTGCGGTTTGAAGTAGAAGCACAACGCTCTTCTGGTTTCAAACGATCGTCATTCATTGCAAGGCACATAGAACAGCCCGGCTCGCGCCATTCAAAGCCAGCTTCTTTGATAATTTTATCAAGACCTTCAGCTTCAGCCATTTCTTTAACAAGACCAGAGCCTGGAACAACCATAGCATCAACAGTTGAAGCAATCTTTTTACCCTCAACAACTTTTGCCACTTCGCGCAAATCTTCAATACGGCCATTTGTACATGAACCAATGAAAACGCGATCGATATTAATATCAGTAATTTTTGTGCCAGCTTCTAAGCCCATATAGTCAAGCGCACGTTGCTTTGAAACACGTTGTGTTTCATCTGCCAAATCAGCAGGGTTTGGCACAACACCATCAACAGATACAACA
Source organism: Nitratireductor sp. (assembly GCA_045105915.1). Taxonomy (GTDB): domain Bacteria; phylum Pseudomonadota; class Alphaproteobacteria; order Rhizobiales; family Rhizobiaceae; genus Salaquimonas. The sequence goes on along the minus strand of JBGCEA010000139.1, from coordinate 537 downwards.
TCTTCAGGCGAAGAGCCCCAAGAAACGATAGGAGGAAGGTTTGCAGCATCTAAGGTAATAACCTTATCAAAATGTGCACCCTCATCTGTTTTCAATGTTTTCCAATATTCAACAGCCGCATCAAATGCAGCGCCTTTTGGTGCTTTTGGCTTACCTTTAATGTAGTCGAATGTTTTTTGGTCTGGAGCAATTAAACCAGCGCGTGCGCCACCTTCAATTGTCATATTACAAACGGTCATACGACCTTCCATAGACAACGCCTCAATAGCCTCACCTGCAAACTCAATCACATAGCCTGTGCCACCAGCTGTGCCTATTTCGCCAATGATCGCGAGAATGATGTCTTTAGCTGTAACGCCTTCTGGCAATTTACCATCTACTTTTACAAGCATGTTTTTAGCTTTTGACTGGATCAGCGTTTGCGAAGCCAAAACATGCTCAACTTCAGATGTGCCAATACCATGCGCCAATGCGCCAAATGCACCATGTGTTGAAGTATGGCTATCACCACAAACAATGGTCATGCCTGGCAGTGTA
>JBGCEA010000138.1:0-2891 GCA_045105915.1 Nitratireductor sp. | reverse complement strand
CCGCATACCAAAATGCAGGTGCAACAACACCATCAGAAAAATTCTCAGCCAGCGTTTCAATAGACGCGCGAATAACGCCCTCTTCATTTAGCTTTTCAACATCGCGTCCAACAATTTGAGCGACAGCTCTTCGTCCACCTCTAAGGCCTTGTGTGCGAAATCCAATAAGAACAGCCTTCACATGGTCATATAAACTCTTTTGAGCAATCAACGTAAAGACAATTAAAATCTCTACTATCGTGCCCAAAAAACCAGAATATGAGATGATCAAATCAATATAAGATGCAATTAAAACAGCACCGATAATTAGGCCGCATATTGAGGCAGCGCCATTTCTAAACCTTTGCGCATCAGAAAAATCACTCGTATTATATTTTTTATCCAGCCAAGAAATAGAGCGGCCAAACAAAACAACAGGATGAGGAATGTTGCTCCAAATGAAATCAGGCTCGCCCAAAAACCAATCTATAACGAGTGCTATAATTAAAATAGTCAAACCGGTTTCAAACATTTGCCATTACCTCATTCAGCGCCTTATCTAACCTATCAAGCTGTGTTTGGTCTTTGCATAGACCAATGCGCAAGAATCCTTCTCGCTCTTTAAATTGGCGTACTAAAATGTTTCTTTTAGCCAAGCCCTCAAAAATTTTATTCGCCTTGGCATGTTCAACATAAATAAACAGCGCATTAGCACCAGAAATTTTTAAGCCAGAATTCTTCAAAACTGTAGATTGATTGTCAGACAACTCATTTAATGTCTCGATTGTACGCGTCTGCCATAGCGTATCTTTTAGCGCTCTTGTGCCAACTTCCAAGGCCACACCATTCACCATCCATGGACCAATATGTTGTTCTATCATCGGCATATGTTTTCCATGGCAAGCTGCAAAGCCAAGCCTTATGCCAGCAAGTCCAAAAAACTTACCAATACTTTTTAAAACAATCGCGTTTTCAGGCAATGCATCCGCCAAGCTTAACTCTGGCCTTGTGTCACAAAACGCCTCATCTACAATGAGAGTTCCATTATTTTTAGATAAGTGTTTTGCAAATTCCCTTAATTGCTCAGGCTCAAAACACTGGGCGGTCGGATTGTTTGGGTTCACCACAACCAACGCATCTAGTGTGTCTAGCACTCTTGGCAATTCGCCATCGCTATCAAGTTCTAAAACTTCCGCGCCAGCCTTTTTCCAAACATGTGCATGCTCGCCATAAGTTGGCGAGATAATACCAATCTTTTGAGCGCCTAATGCTTTTGGCAAAATTTCAATCAAGGCCTGCGTACCATTGCCAGCAATAAGATGAGCGTTATCATCAAGGCCATAATATGCGCGCGCAGCATCAAGCAATTCAGCCTTTGTACCACTATCTGGCAGTCTAGAAAAACTACCAATATCTACCCTTAAATTGGAATATGGATTTGGGTTTATGCCAGTGGAAAGGTCTAGCCAGTTAGCTTTATCGCCACCCCATTGCGCAATAGCCGCATCTAACCCGCCGCCATGAAAAACTGGATTTATTAATTTTACAGGCGTCATTACACATCCCTCGAAATGATATGCATGTATGAGCCCATAACATTATCTGCTCTAAGTCCCACATTACCAACATCAATTCCAAGCGCATCTTTTGCATTAAAAAGTGGAGTGCCCTCTTCTTTAATCGCAACTGTATAATGAAATTCATGCGCCGCTAGTTTTTGCCCCATGACAAAACTATCTAGCGCCTCTAGCCTTCTATAACCCAAATGCAATTTGCGTTTTTCAAAACTGGTTTGCAAATTCAAAAGCCCCAGCATTTTGTGCGCTTTTCCAGTCGCATCTATAATGCTCTCACCCAGCACCATATAGCCACCGCATTCGCCATAAATAAGAACGCCACGCGCTTTAGCCGTATGCATTGCAGAATGAAATTGAGTTGCATCTTGCAGTTTTTGCGCATGCAATTCGGGATAGCCACCCGGCAAATAAATCGCATCAGCATTTTCATTTGGCGCTTCATCTGCAAGCGGCGAGAAGTATGAAATGTGAGCGCCTTGTTTTTCCCATTCTAAAATTAAATGCGGATAAATGAACGAAAAGGCTTCATCTTTTGCAATGGCAATATGTTTGCCCAATGGAGCTGTAAACAACTCAGCTGGCGTATCTACACTATTAAAAAGTGGAGCCGCACATTGTTGAAGCAAAGCCATGTCACAATTTTGCGCAATAGTTTGCGCAGCGCCCTCAATAAAATCTTCTATATTGTCTTGTTCACCAGCTTGCACCAAACCCAAATGGCGTGAGGGCAACTTCAATTTTTCATCTCGATAAACAACACCAAAAACTGACATGTTTATTTTACCTAACGCATCGCGCAAAATACTCTCATGTCTTTGGCTGCCAACCTTATTTAAAATTACTCCAGCAACCTGCACAGCCTCATCGTACTTCACAAAACCGCCCACCAATGCCGCAACAGAATGAGATTGCTTTGCGCAATCAATCACCAAAACGACAGGCATTCCAAGTGTTTTGGCTAAATCAGCCGCAGAGCCTTTGCCATCTGCGCCACCATCAAACAAACCCATCATGGCTTCGCATATGAGCAATTCGCCATTTTGAGCATTTGCAAAATACTTGAGCTTGTCTTCGCTCATCCCCCAAGGCTCTAAATTAATAGAGGATGACTTGCTGGCAATCGCATGAAATTGAGGATCAATATAATCTGGTCCAGCTTTAGCAGATTGCACGTTAATGCCAGCATTTTTAAAGGCGCGTAAAAGCGCAAGCGTAATCACAGTCTTGCCAGAACCAGAAGATGGCGCTGCAATCATAAATCCATTTTTTGTTGTATCAGTTGGCAAGTCGGCAGTTCCAAAAAAGTGCATGTTTAATATGGGGTTAGATTAATGC
>JBGCEA010000137.1:0-8468 GCA_045105915.1 Nitratireductor sp. | reverse complement strand
ACGCCAAGTTATGGCAAGCCAAGCACATACAATTGCCAGCAACATTTGGGCACGCTTAGAAGATGGCACGCCATTAATAACTGCAAAAAAACAACAAAATGGCTGGGTCGTTTTGTTTCATGTAAACTCAGATAATAATTGGTCTAACCTGCCCTTATCTGGCACTTTTGTTCAAATGCTAAGACGCATCATCAACCTTTCTCAATCTACAAATACTCAAACACAAGAAGGCGAAAATGCCATTCGCTTGCCAGCACTTGAAGTGCTAAATGGGCAAGGCATTTTGCAACCACCAAATGCAAATATAAAACCATTGGTGATGAGTGCAGAAACGATACCTCAACTTTCACCTCAAAATCCAGCTGGCCTTTACGGCACACAAGATGGCTATGTGGCACTAAATGTTTTGCAAAAAGACGACACGCTAACGCCTCTAGACAAAGCACAATTTGCAGGTGCAAATTTTGGTGCATACCAAAACCAAGAAAGTATTGATTTAAAATCTTGGCTTATTTTAGCAGCGCTGATTTTGTTCTTGTTAGATTGCTTGGCAGTTTTATGGTTTGCAGGTGCTTTTTCTAAGGTGCGTAATATTAGCAAAGTTTCAAAACCCGCAAGCACAACACTCTCATGTCTTTTAGCCTTTATGTGTATCAGCGCAATTGCCCTTGCATTGTCATCTGTAACAGCCTTTGCACAAACTCAAACTGGTCAAACCCAGCAAGAACAGTCAGAGCTCGAAGAAGTTGAAATCGATTTTTCTGCAACGCTACAAGCGCGCCTTGCTTATGTAAAAAGCGGCATTTCAGAAATGGATGAAGTAAGCGAAGCAGGTCTAAAAGGGCTTTCAATTTTCACAGCATCCAGAACTGCCCTAGTGCCGGGCGATCCAATTGGGCTTGATATTGAAGTGGATGAGTTATCATTCTACCCAATATTATATTGGCCAATTCATGCGCAAAGCGAAATACCAAATAACAAGACAATGGCGCGCATTGATAGCTATATGAAACAAGGCGGCAGTATTTTGTTTGATACGCGCAACCAAATTAGCGGTGTATTTAACAATCAAAATGCCCCTGAAAACATAAAGCTAAGGCTCATCTTATCTAGCCTCGACATACCAGCCTTAGAACCTGTGCAAGAAGACCATGTTTTAACAAAAGCCTTTTATTTGTTAGATGCATTTCCAGGAAGATATAATGGCGGCGAATTGTGGGTAGAAAAACTAGAAACCTTTGAAGAAGCAAGCGAGCGCCCTGCACGCGCTGGTGATGGCGTTTCTACCATTCTTATTACAAGCAACGACTTTGCTGGCGCATGGGCGGTAGATGCAACCAATCGCCCGCTATTTCCAACAGTACCAGCAGATCAAACACAAAGAACCTACGCTTATCGCTCTGGAGTCAATATTTTGATGTATATGATGACAGGCAATTATAAAGCTGACCAAGTGCACATACCTGCCCTTCTTGAAAGGTTGGGCCAATAATGCGCACACGTACCAATTATATATTCCAAGAATTCAAAGCGTTTATGAGGGAGAAAACCTATGGGCTATAATATAGCGTTTTCTCCCCAGCTACCAATATCACTCATTGGCCTAATTTTGGGCATCACACTTTTGTTTGTGTTATGGGGGCTTTTAACGCGCTTAAAAGGCGCTCTCATTAGAGCGCTAGGTTGGTCACTATTAGCAATAGCGCTGTTCAACCCGTCATTACTCATTGAAGAGCGAGAAGCGATAAAAAGCATCGTTGCAATCGTCAGCGATAAATCTGCCAGCCAAAAACTAAATGGCAGAGAAGCACAAACCAATTTAACAGTCGGCAAAATAAAACAAGACCTTGCAAAACTCGACACATTTGAAGTGCGTGAGATAGAGGTAACAGACCAAATTTCAAACACATCAGATGTTTCAACAGCGCTCTTTGCAGCACTTCAAAACACAATAAAAGATGTGCCCTCTAGCCAATTGGCTGGCGCAATATTTGTAACCGATGGTCAGGTGCATGACATTCCAAAAGCCTTAAATGAGCTTGGTATAAATGCACCTATTCATGCCCTTATAACTGGGGTTGAAAATGAAAAAGATAGGCAAATAAAAATACTAGAAGCACCGCGCTATGGCGTGGTGGGTGAAAGCTACGAAATTAGCTATTTAGTGAGCCAAGAAGGTTTTTCAAACAACCAAGATGTGCTGGTCTCTATTTTTATTGATGGCGAATTAATAACCCAAGAACCTGCAACACCTGGGCAAGTATCTACCTTTTTTGATGATGTGCGCCATGGCGGCAAAAACATTATAGAACTTCGTGTTGAAGAAGCGGCTGATGAAATAACAACAACAAACAACCAAGTTTTCACCACGCTAAATGGCATACGCGAAAATTTGCGCGTGTTACTGGTTTCAGGCGAACCGCATGTTGGCGAGCGCACATGGCGCAACTTGCTAAAGTCAGATGCAAGTGTTGATCTGGTGCATTTTACCATTTTGCGCCCCCCTGAAAAACAAGACGGAACCCCAATAAACCAACTCTCATTAATTGCTTTTCCAACGCGCGAATTGTTCATTCAAAAAATCGATGAGTTCGATTTGATTATCTTTGATCGCTACTCAAGACGTGGCGTTTTACCCATGTTGTACTTCGACAATATCGCGCGCTATGTGCGCGATGGTGGCGCTATTTTAATTGCGGCAGGCCCAGAATATGGCGTTGCAGGTTCTATTGCGCAAACACCTTTGTCTGATGTTCTATCTGCCCTACCAACAGGTAAGATGAGACAAGGCCCTTACAAACCGCGCGTTTCAAAAACGGGTCAAAAACACCCAGTCACTCGAAGCCTCAATAACGCACAGCAAAACGGTGATTTCGACAATCCCAAATGGAGCAATTGGTTTAGAAGCATTAGTGTAGACACACCAAGCGGAGAAGTTGTTTTAAAAGGCGTTGAAGACGATCCGCTATTGATTTTAGAGCGCTTTGATGAGGGGCGCGTTGCACTTTTACTATCAGACCATGCGTGGCTTTGGGCACGTGGCTATGAAGGCGGCGGCCCTCACTTGCAATTATTGCGTCGTATTTCACATTGGCTCATGAAAGAGCCAGAACTAGAAGAAGAACGCCTAGCGGCAACCAGCGATGGCAATACCCTTTTTGTGCAAAGGCAAACTCTAGAAGAGCAGCCTTTAGACACCATCATCACTACCCCTTCTGGCAAACAGATCACTCTTAGCGCAACCTCTGATGACACTAAAGAAAATGGTATATTTGCATTTGAAACAAAGGTAGATGAAATTGGCCTTTATCAAATCTCAAATGGTGATTTGCAAACCCTCACCCATGTGGGCAAACCAAACCCAAGAGAATTTTCGCAAGTTCTAAGCACAACTGCCCTTTTAGAACCCATCATCGAACAAAGCCGAGGCCAAATTCAGCGCGTATCAAAAGACGCAACAAATGTTCCAAGAATTTTAAGCGTCAACCAAGGCGCAAGTGCAAAGGGCAATGCTTGGATTGGATTGGAAGATACAAAAGCCACGCTTTTAAAGGGCATAGACAGAGTAAGCCTATTTAGCGGATTCTTTGGCTTGGCTTTATTATTGCTGGCATTTGCTGGGCTATGGACACGTGAAGGCAGATAAAAGCTAAGGCCTTTTGCGCTGTACCGCTTAACGCCTCTAGCGCCCCTTCAACAAGCTCTAAGCCTAACAAACGAGCAGGATCGACAGGGCCTGGCAATGAAATTTGACCGGCTTTAATGCGCTTAAAACCAAATCTTTTATAATAGGCTAAATCGCCCACCAAAATGATGCTTTTATGCCCATTTACTTTGCAGCTACTCAAAGCTCTGTTCATTAGTTCACGCCCAATGCCAATGCTCTGCATGCTTTTTGCTGCAACGAGAGGGCCTAAAATAAGCGAATCTTGCCCACCAATTTTGATCGGCGTTAAACGAACAGAACCTACAATCTCTTTATCAAATTCAGCAACAAAGCAAAGCTCAACCATTGGCGGAACCCCCTCACGCAGCCTAAAGGCTGTGCGCGTATAGCCCCCAGGTCCAAAAGCTTCATCTGCTAATTGATCCATAAATTTAAAGTCTTTAGCAGTAGCGTTGCGAACTACTATTTGTAGTGGAGTTTTTTGTGTCATGTCTTATCCGGAATAAAATCAACCATTAAGCCCAGTAGGCTAATCAATCTAATGATCAGATGCGCAAAGCGCGCGTTTACATGCACTGCCCTTGGCAATGCTTTTGCAAAACTATCTTCGTCGGTTAACTCTCTTTTCCATTGCATTGCGTCCATGCATATATCTAACACAAAACGACTGCTATCATGCAAAACCCTAAGGGTCTAGTCTTTTTATAAGCTCAATATTCAGCTTAAATTTGCAATCTCAAAACTAAACACTAAGTTCAAGTCTAACAAAACTTCTTTAAGGAATAAAAATGGGGCAGTTGATTGAAGGTAAGTGGCATGATGTTTGGTATGATACAAAATCTACCGGCGGAAAATTCGTTAGAAAAAACGCATCCTTTAGAAACTGGATAACCAAAGACGCAAGCGCTGGCAGCTCTGGCACGGACGGTTTTAAAGCCGAGCCAAAACGCTATCATTTATACGTGTCTTTAGCTTGTCCATGGGCGCACCGAACGCTTATTTTTAGAAAACTCAAAAAGTTAGAAGATATGATTTCAATCTCTGTGGTTGACCATTATATGGCCGAAAACGGATGGACATTTGAAGACAATGAAGGCGTTATTCAAGACCAAATACATAATGCGCAATTCATGCATGAGGTTTACACAAAAGCGGATCCCTCGTTTACAGGCCGTGTAACAGTACCCGTTTTGTGGGACAAAAAAACAAACACTATAGTTTCAAACGAATCCTCAGAAATTATTCGTATGTTCAATTCAGCATTTGACGATATAGGCGCCGCAAAAGGCGATTTTTATCCAACAGAATTGCAAACCCAAATTGATGAAATCAATGAGCGTATTTATCACAACATCAATAATGGTGTTTATAAATGCGGTTTTGCGACGAGCCAAACAGCTTATGAAGAAGCCTATGAAAACCTATTTAATGCGCTCGATTTTGTAGAAGATATTTTGCAAAAGCACCGTTATTTAACGGGCGCAAAAATAACAGAAGCAGATTGGCGCTTATTTACAACACTTGTTCGTTTTGATGCTGTTTATGTAGGCCACTTTAAGTGCAACAAAAATCGCATCGAAGATTATCCAGCGCTTTCAAATTATTTGCGCGAACTCTATCAAATTGAGGGCATCGCCAGCACCACAAATATGGAGCACATTAAAAAGCACTATTATGCGAGTCACGAAACCATAAACCCGCATCGCATTGTTCCGCTTGGCCCCGATTTAAATTTCAACGCGCCTCATAACAGAGCATCACTGAGCGTATAAATCACCAAATCTCAGATTGGGTTTTCGCTTTAAACACTTCTTCTAAGCGTGCTTTAGTAGCTTGCGTTGTGCCGCTTGGAAGAGCATCGAGCTTAAAAAAGCCAATCTCTTTAATTTCGCGATTGGGTTTAAAAGCACGCGCCTCTTGCCAGTCATCAACTTTATACAACAAAACATGATCACGCTTACTTGCCTTTTTGTTGGCAAATACACCAAGCAAATTTGGTGGGCTTTTGCATACTAGCCCTGTTTCTTCAAACAACTCGGCTTCAACCGTATCAACGCCACTTTGGCCAACTTCAACGCCCCCACCAGGCAAATGCCAGCCTTTTACATAGCCATGCTTTACCAGCAAAACTGCCTTTGCATCATTTAGCACAATTATACGCACCCCCAGTGTCATGGGGCGCGTTAGGCGAAACCACAAATGAAACAATTTTATTTTTAAGCTGGCTTGGCTCATTTTATCTAACAGATCATCTTCTTAAAAATTACAATTAATGCTTCAATCAAAATTCAAGTCAAAATTATTGCCAAGATCATTTGGCATTCTGCCTTGAAAAATACCTCTATCTAGAATATTCGCAATACATGTTTAGATTAGCACATATTTCAGACATTCACCTAGGGCCATTGCCAAGTGTCACCAAGCGTGAATTGGCATCAAAACGCATAACTGGTTACATCAACTGGAAACGCAACCGCTCTAAATACCAAGACCAAAATATCGCAAATCACCTAGTGGAGTATATGAAGTCGCTAGAACCAGATCATAATGTGATCACAGGCGATCTCATAAATTTGGGGCTAGATGAAGAAATTCAAAATGCTCAAAACTGGCTCAAAACGGTAGGCTCACCAAAAAACACGACTGTCATTTGCGGCAATCACGATGCTTACGTTCGTAACTCATTGGCAAAGGCTTTAGACAGCTGGCAGCCATATGTAATGGGCGATAACAGGCAAGCCGTTTCTTCACACAAAGATTTTCCAACCCTTAGACGGCGCGGCAAAATTTCTATCATTTCTTGCAATTCAGCCAGAGCAAGCGCCCCTTTTTTGGCGGTTGGATTTTTTAGATTTAAACAAGCCAAAAAACTTCAAGAACTTTTAAAACAAGAAAAACAAAGAGGCCAATGCCGTATTGTGCTCATTCATCATGCGCCCTTTGCAAATGCCACACACAAACATAAGCGCTTGATTGGCCTTAACAATTTCACAAATGTAATAGAGCAAGAAGGCGCAGAGCTTATACTGCATGGGCACACCCATTTAGACACGCTGACCTATATAAAAGACAAAAGCGAAACAAAGCGCCCTAACTTGCAAGACAATCAAGACAAGCAAGTGCCGGTTGTTTGTGTTCCTGCTGCTTTTCAGTGGACTGGCAATAAAAAGCCAGCTTCTGGCGTCAATATATATAACATTGAGCAATCAAACAAAACTTGGAAAATAGAAGTTGAAAGGCATGGTTTGGTTGCAAGCGAACAAGATGCTCAAAACACAAATACAGCTACACCAACTTTTGAAAAGTTAAATACAACCGAGCTGTAACAAAAACACTATTCAATACGAGCGGTAAAAAACGCCACTCGGATAGTTTATTGAATTTGGCTAATAAACGCCGGAATATCGCCAAACCAAGCCCAAGCAAGCATAGCACCAGCGCCAAGACATAAGCCTAGCAAAGTCCAACCAACATATTTCCAGCCATAACCAGATTGCTTTTCAGACTTATCTATCGTGAAATTATCACTCGTTTCTGCCGCTTCATCTTCTTCAAAACTATAGTTTTTAAGAGATAGCCAATCGCCTTCAATGGCGCGTTCACGCTCTAGAATTCGCTCAGCAACATAAGAAGTAACGGCTTCGCCAACGCGCTGTCTGTCTTCAGATTTGGCGATTATGGTTCTTCCCATACGCGTATCTTTTACAAATTCATAAACACGCTTATCTCTGCCCATTCTTACAAATGAGGTCATATCTACCCAAAGTCTAGCCGCCTCGCCTTTTGTAAGCGCAAATTCAAACTGCTCATTATCTTCAGGCACATCGTCAAAAACAGATTTAAGATCTTTGGCAAGCAGCTCTAATCTAGAAAACGCAGCCTGCTTCATTTCAACCACAACATCATCGCGCGTAGCTTGGTCATTTTTCACATGATCCATTGCAGTTGCAAGGTCATGAACCTTTGCTTCTAATTGCTTTGCATCCATATCTTTATCAGCCATTAAGACCTCCAATAAACTCAAACTCATCTCGACAATGCTACGCCCTTAAACCCGTAAGTTTAAAGGCAAGCTTATGCTTAATTATATATTAATAAAGTGCCAATTTGCAAATTTAAAAAAAAGGCGCTTCTTTTGCCAAAGAAACGCCTTGTAAAATTCAATTCTGTATAGAGCTTATTTTTCAAGCATTCTGTTCATGGCAGAAATCAGCGCCATCAAAGATGCTGTCACAATATTTGGGTTCACCCCAACACCATGAATACGCTTACCATCGATCTCTACTTGCATGTAGCAAATGGCTTGCGCATCTGATCCTTGATTGAGTGAATGCTCTGAATATTCAACAACACTAATATCTTTTTCAAAATGCTTAGAAAGCGCATTAACAAAGCTATCAATTGGCCCTGTGCCATGGCCATCAATATCTACTTCTTCGCCGCCCTGCACAATAGATGCCGTTATTTTACGAAGTTTTGGATTAGATGCATCAATCAAAGTTTCATGATTTACAAACTGCAACTTAGATTTTGGCTGCTCAATATAAATTTCTTGAAACTCTTTATGGATACGCTCAGCCGAAAGTTCAGTGCCCTCACTATCTGTTATCTTTTGAATATCATCTCTAAATTCAACTTGCAGGCTACGCGGCAATTTAAGCCCATAGTCTTCGGCCAAGATATAAGCCAAACCACCTTTACCAGATTGCGAATTAATACGAATAATCGCCTCATATGTGCGCCCAACATCTACTGGGTCAATTGGTAAATAAGGCACTTCCCACTCGCTAGAGTTGGCCTT
>JBGCEA010000136.1:0-5041 GCA_045105915.1 Nitratireductor sp. | reverse complement strand
GTGTTATGGTCATTTTGCAACTCCCAAATTTGTAGCGCCTATTGCTGTTGCACCGCGTGGTAATCTGTCTACCCAAACCGAATAGCCAATGGCAGGTGTTTCTACCTTGCTGCCAAGCACGTTGAGCAAATTATCATAGCGTCCACCGCCAGCCAATGGTTTTGCGTTGGCTTTACCAGCGCCTCGCACTTCAAAAACAAAGCCGGTGTAATAATCTAAACGGCGTCCAAAACCTGCTCTATATTTTATAGAGACATTTTCTAGCTGTAGTTTTTCAATTGCGGCTAAGCGTTTATGAAACACCTCAAGGGCTGGGCCCAGCGCAATATCATAATTTCGCGCAAGCGACCAAAGCTTTACGTTGGCTTTATCTATTGCCATGTCTAGTTTTAAAAACTGCTCTAGAGCATGTCTTTTATCTGCGCTTAAGCGCACAGCGTTTAGCTCTGCTTTTTGCATTAAGCGCGCTGTAATTTCTTCGCTTGTACGCCCTGCTTGAGGTGAGAGCCCGCCTGCTTTCATTTTCTTTTCAACAAATTTAGCAACTGCTTCTTTGTCGCCAGCTTCTAACTGTGCACGTAATTTTTCGTCTAAGTGAGCAAGTTCGTCGCCGCTTTTGCCAGACAAGCGATCTAAATCTTCGCGCAATCTTTTTTCATCGCCAAAAACTCTGGCCAAGCGGTTTTGCCATGCAACAGGCAGACCTAAAGATTGCAATACTGCTTCAAAAATTGCCTGATCGCCTGTGGCAATTACAAGTTTTTTTGATCCCAGCATGCGCAGCGTTTCAACGCAGTCGTTTAAACATCTTGCATCTGCAGCAATTCTATTTTTAGCGCCAATGTCTTCTATGCCAACTTGCACAAATTCTTGTGCCTCGTCTTCGCGCAAGCGAAACACGGTGCCTGCATAGCCATAGCGTCCTTTTGTCTTGCCGCTTTCTATGTGGCGAAGCGCAACAGGAATGGTAAATTCTGGGCGCAGACAAAAGCTTTTGCCGCCTTGGTCTGCGGTCATGAAGATACGTCTTCGAATGTCTTCACCAGCCGCATTTAAAATTGGGTCAGCTGGTTGCAACAAACCAATATGAGGCATGGTGCAATTACGCGCTTTAAAGAAGTGCGACAGCTCTTGCTCGCCGCCAAGTTTTGCCAATTGCATTTTGGCGCGTGGTTTGCTCACCACTTCTGTAGGCAGCTCTTCAACTGATCCTTCTAATGATTTTGAGCTCATTTATTTTGCTCCAGCACTTTGCGCCGCTAAAAGTTTTTGCACTTCTTGAACGAGTTCTGCCTCGTCAATTTCAAATTGGCCGGGGCGCGCTGCTCTATATTCTTCATTCGATTCAATTGCAGCGGCTTGAATTTTGCCTTCAATCATATCTTTAATTTGAAGCTTGCCCGCCTCGCGTTCATCAGAACCTTGAATAATAACAATTGGGCAATCGCGTCTATCGGCATATTTAAGTTGGTTAGGAAACTTCTTCCAATTGCCTTGATACATTTCTGCGCGAATACCAGCGGTGCGTAATTGCTGCACAAAACCTTGATACTTTGCCATGGCTTCAACATTGCCATCCATTACTGTTACAAGCACTGGCGCAATAGAAGCACTGCCATCTAACAGGCCGTTATTTTGTAGCGCTGTCATGAGACGAGACACACCAATAGAAAAACCCGTGCCCGGCACGTCTTGGCCAGTAAAGCGTTTGATTAGGCCGTCATAGCGACCACCGCCACCTACAGAACCAAAGACAACTTCTTTGCCCTTTTCGTTTTTTACTTTGAAGGTGAGTTCAGCTTCATAAACCATGCCGGTATAATATTCGAGACCGCGAACTACAGAAGGGTCGATTTGTATTCTTTTCGTCCCATAGCCACCAGTCGACAATAATTCAGCTATTAGCTCCAACTCTTCAAGAGCCATGCTCAAAGTTTCATTTTCAAATTTGCTAAACCGCTCTTTGAGTGCAGAAACAGTCTTGATATTTGAAAGTTTTAGATCTGTACTAACTCTTTCGCGAGTAGGTTCACTATCAAAGTGAAAAAACATTTCATCAATTTCCTTGTCATCAGCAATTGACATTGGATCATCTGAAAAAGTGCTCCCTATTCCCCTCTCAATCACAAAAAGCATGGAATCTATCTGATCAATAGCCAATCCAGCACCTGGAGTAAAATCGCCCTCCCCTTCAACACGGCCATCCCAACGACCCTGACCAAGTAATTGCTTTACACCTTCAATTCCAAATTTATCTAGCTTATCTATTGAGCGCAACACAGTGAGCTTTTGCTCTTCATCAAGCACGCCAATGGCTTCCATAACACCATCAAGCACTTTGCGGTTATTCACACGAATAACATATTCACCTTTTTCAAGACCAAGCGCTTCCATTGTGTCTGCCATCATCATGCACATTTCTGCATCTGATTGCACACCGGGTGCGCCTATGCTGTCTGCATCAAATTGCATGAACTGGCGAAAACGCCCTGGCCCTGGCTTTTCGTTTCTAAACACCCAACCATTGCGATAGGTGCGATATGGCATTTGAATTTCGTTGATGTTTTCTGCCACATGGCGAGCAAGCGGCGCAGTTAAATCGTAGCGAAGGCTCATCCATTGTTCGTCATCGTCTTGCACTGAAAACACACCCGCATTTGGGCGGTCTGTGTCTGGCAAAAACTTACCCAAACAATCGGTATATTCGAACATTGGCGTTTCGACTGGATCAAAACCATAACGCTCATAAACTTCTCTGATTTTAGCAACCATTTGGTCGGTTGCTCTAATGTCATGAGGCGTGCGATCTGCAAAGCCGCGAGGCTTGCGTGCTTTTAGCTTTTGAGGCTTTTTCTTTTTCTGTTTTTTTGATTGCGCTTGTTGCGGGTTTTGATCAGACATTCGCTTTGCCAATAATAGATTTTGAAAAGGTTTGTAATTGCCGCTTTACTAACCGATTGCGCCGTGTGCGGCAAGCAAAACTAAGATTTTAGCTTATGTGTGAGCGCCATGGTAATGCAATGTTTTAGTGCATCTTGGTCGTATGGCTGGTTGATAGCAAAATAAAGCGAGCGCCCTTTGACATAATTAAACGTGTCTGGATAAATTTCGCGAAAGCTATCTACCAAATGCGTGGTGCAAATAAAGTACATGGCCACGTCTTGGCTGTCTTTAATTTTATCAATTCGTATGGTGCTGCCTGTCTTTGTTAAAAAACTTGCCTGCCCCCATTTTAGCGCTTCTTCTATTTTTCCAACACGGTTGTTTTCGTTGGCTGCTTGAAAGATAAGTTCTCTAAATTCTAGCAAAGCTTTTCGCTGATCTGGTGCATAGGCCATGTATAGCTCTTCAATACTTTTGTCTTTAAAGGGTGTCATTTTATACTCCACTCATTGCTTAAAATTGTTAGATTTCGAATATGAAATCGCACAAAAGTGTTTAGCTCATCTCTGCTTTAAATGTTACAGCTTTAAAACAGTAAGGAAAATAATTTGCGTATCATTCTATTAATAACACTTACCATGATTGCCTTTGCTGGCAATTCTGTTTTTGCGCGGCTGGGCCTAAACACCCAAAACGCAATTGATCCTGCAAGTTACTCTCTTATTAGGCTTGTTTCTGGCGCATTTGTACTGACAATTTTTGTCAGTTACAAACATAACTTCTCAAAAGAAGCCTTAAACAAAGGCAATTGGATTTCTGGCGCTGCTTTATTTGGTTATGCCGCTGCGTTTTCTTTTGCGTATGTCAATTTAGAAACTGGTTTGGGCGCGCTCATTTTGTTTAGCTGTGTGCAAGGCACCATGATTGGCTGGGCATTGATACAGGGCGAGCGCCCAATCGCTCTTGAATGGCTAGGGCTTATTATTGCATTTGGTGCTTTTGTTTGGCTCGTCTCGCCCGGGCTTGAAGCACCAGATCCATTTGCGGCTGGCTTAATGGTTTTATCTGGCATCGCGTGGGGTATTTATTCTATTAAGGGCAAACACGCCACAGACGCGTTGGCAGCCACAACTGGCAATTTTATATTGTCTGTGCCATTTGCAGTTTTGCTTATTGCGCTCACTTATAGCCAAGTAAACCTTGATACCTTTGGCATAATAATGGCCATAGGCTCTGGCGCTCTTACTTCTGCTTTGGGTTATGCGCTATGGTACAATGTGCTGACAAAAATAACACAAACCCAAGCCGCCATTGTGCAACTTAGCGTGCCAATAATTGCTGGCATTGGGGGCGCATTGTTTTCTGGTGAAGCGTGGACGATGAGATTTATTATCTCATCTATTCTTATTTTGGGCGGCGTTAGCATTGCTATATTAGCAAAGAGCAAAAAGGCTAGCTAGGTTTTTTAAAAGCCGCTCGTTTTTGCTCTGCAATGGCATGGCAATAGCAGCCCTCTAAATGATCATTTACCAAACCCATTGCCTGCATAAAGGCATAAACCGTTGTTGGCCCCACAAATGACCAACCTCGTTTTTTCAAGTCCTTAGAAATTGCGGTTGATACATCTGTAAAGCCAACAACATCTTCGCTCGATTTTAGCGGTGTTTGCTTGCTTCTATCAGGCTCATATTGCCAAAAATAAGCCGCTAGCGAACCAAATTCTTTTTGCAGCTCTAATGCGCGATTGGCGTTGTTGATGGTAGATTTTATTTTACCTCTATGGCGCACAATGCCAGCGTCTTGCACAAGACGTTCTATGTCGTCTTCATTAAAGGTAGCTACTTTTTCTATTTCAAAATTTGCAAAGGCGGCGCGAAAGCCTTCGCGTTTTCGCAAAATTGTCAGCCATGAAAGACCTGATTGAAACCCTTCAAGGCAAACCTTTTCAAAGAGGCGTCTATCATCGTCCAACGGAAAACCCCATTCGGTGTCATGATAGAGCAAGTAGTCGGGTTTGTTGTCATGCCACCAACATCTGGCTTTGCCATCTTCACCAACAATCAAACCTTTAGACATTTATGCGCACCTTTTATTAAATTAAGAGCCTTCATTGATTGCTTTTTTCAAGCGTGTGCGCAAGAGTTAGTTAGAATAAGAA
>JBGCEA010000135.1:0-3710 GCA_045105915.1 Nitratireductor sp. | reverse complement strand
CCGTTTGTGGATTTCATTCCTGAGCGCATACAAGATCAGCGAGATTTAAAAGAACTTGCCTTTAGATCTATTGAAGAAGCGCTTTCTGAAAAGTTTCATATGGATGAAGCTTTTTTGAAGTGGTTAAATGATGGTTTAGATTTTAGTGTTGCAGGCACAAAGATAAAAGTTGCCAGTGTTGGGCGTAATTTAGATAAAGCGGTTGCTAGTATTAAGGCCGATATGAATTCGCGCTGGTTAAAGGCCTTTGATAAAAATGGCAATTTAATTGCTAGCTATCCTGCAAGTATTGGTTCTCCGCAAAATCCTTCACCAAAAGGTAGTTTTAAAGTGCGCAACAAAGCGGCTTTTCCAGTTTATACGCTTTCTGCAAGTAATACATTTGAGAAGATTGATGATGGGCGCTCGGTTACTGTTGCGCCTGGCGCAAATAATCCAGTTGGCATTGCTTGGATTGGGCTTTCAAAGAAAAGTTATGGCATTCATGGTACGCCAGAACCTTCTAAGGTTGGAGATGCAGGCAGCCACGGGTGTATTCGCCTTACCAATTGGGATGCAATGGAATTAGCTCGATTGGTTAGAACCGGTATCAAGGTCGATATACAATAGGCGCTTTGCTCTTTTAGCAGACGGCTTTCAGCTCATTCCTGAATGAAGGCCTATAAGAATGTTGGCTAATTTAACGCCAACACCATTTGGTTCTCTTCTTGTCTTTCTTTTAGCAATGCATCAATTCTATCTCTTTCAGAGATGAATGCCGCCAATTGCGCATCTTTCAAAACTTTGCCGCTTGGCAGTTTTATGCGCATTGGGTTTACTTTGGCGCCATTTACAATCAATTCGTAATGTAAGTGGGGGCCAGTAGAAAGACCGGTTGAACCAACAAAGCCAATTACTTGGCCTTGTCTTACGCGTGAGCCAGCAACAATGCCTTTGGCAAATTTATATTGGTGATTGTAAGAAGACTTGTAACCATTGGCATGTTTTACAATTGTTTGTCTGCCATAACCGCCGCTATGCCAGCCAGCTTTTTCTACTACTCCATTACCAGCCGCTAAAATTGGTGTGCCGCGCGGGGCCGACCAATCTACGCCAGTGTGCATTCTTCTAACGCGCGTAATAGGGTGGCGGCGCATGCCAAAACCAGAACGAAACTTACCAGTTGGCACTGGTTCTCTTAATAAGAACTGCTTAGCGCTTTTGCCCGTTTCGTCATAATAGTCGACAACACCGGTTTGCGGGTCTGCAAAACGATAATAACGATGGATTACATTGCCAAGTTTTAGGCCAGTATAAAGTATTTCAGAGTTAGCGTTTGGCTCACTATCGCCGTCTTGTAGCGTCATGAAGACACTAAGAGCATCGTTTGGCTTAACCCTTGTTTTAAAATCAACATCAAATGCAACAATACGAATAAGCTCTTTTGCGAGTTCTTTTGTTACGCCTTCATTTAATGCGGCTCTATAAATAGCGTCATATGTGGTTGGCAGCGAGGCCTGTGCAACAATTGTTTCTTTATCTGGTGTTGAAAGCTCAGGTATTTTTGAAGGCTCTTTTGCAAATTTAAAGCTGCCATCTTCAGCTTGTGCAATGCTCACTAAGTGTGTGCCTGCTCTATATACACTCAAACGCGCCACTGTTCTTGAAGCCAATTGAGATTGGGTTTCGTTTATTAATCTATAAAAAATGCGCAATCTGTCATTTGCATTTAATGTGTTAGACGAAAAATTAGAGGAAACGGCATCTGAAATGCTAAAAGCTTCATTTTCATGAATGCCCTCATCTTTTAGCGCTTGTGAGATAGAAACTTGATTTCTTATTCTTATTAAACGCTCCTCATAATATATACCGCCATAATTGTTGTTTGTGGTGCGCGAAAGTGTTGAGACATTTTCTGCGGTTACAATGGCATCTGAGGAAGAAAGAAAGGCATCATCGCCGCTTCTAAACCTTCTTGGGTCAAAATAAGCAACGGAAACAACAGATGTTGAGCCGATATTGAGTTGTGGAGCTGTATTGCGCACCAGTGTTTCTATGTCGTCGCTGTTGATTTTGCGAGAAAAAGAGATGTTTGAATTGTCATATGGAAAGTCAGTTGTGGTGAAGGTTACTTCTCCTTCAACATCTGCGCCATATATTAAGCCTGTTGAGCGGGCTATTAATTCTGGCTCATTACCAGATGAAAAAATAGCGAGTGGATTAAATGCTGGGTAATCGATGCCAGATTTTGCCGCTACTGCTAATGGAGTCATTAAGTGCAAGAAGGGTTTTGTCTTAACAACATCTCTTGTGCCTTCACGCGAAACGGTAGGAACCATCAAAATATTGTTGTCGGCAGGAACATTTTTTGAAAGGGCGAGGCCAGGGCGACCGCCTTTTAGTGCAAGTTGTCTGTTGGCTGCACCAGAATTTGAATCGTTTTTATAGGCTTGGGCCGGAATTGTTAAAATTTGGCGGCCGTCTAAAGCTGCAAAAAGTGCACCGCCCATTAATGTGATAGATGCAATTGCTGTTAAAACAGTTCCGCTCAGCCATTTAAATGATACGTCGCGACGCTCTAAAGTTTGATTTGCGCGCTTACTTAAGAGGGGAGGCTCCTCTCCTAAGTAGTTTTTTTGCTCAGATTCTATTTTATTTTTCATCATCACACTGCTTTTTTTCTAAACTATAATTGCTGATACACTAATTAGCACTTTTAAGGGAAATAAATTTGATTTTATTTATTTTTACAAATTGTCAAAAAGGTGGCTTTTTTGGCCAAATTTGGCCTTTTTGTGCAGATGTGATATTGTTTTTTTAAGGCCAAGAAAAAAAGATGAAAAAAAAGCAATTTTTTTGATTTTCGTTGTTGACAGTTGGGGTCTCCAAAGCATATATACCCACACAACGAGAGCGACATCGTCGCAAGCGACAAACTGTTTCGCTCTTGAAACATCATAAAGAGATACGCACCGCAAGGTGATCTCCTAGGCTGGTAGCCTGAATTTCTTACGAGGTTCTAACGCCAACAGCCGACAATATTTCGTTTGGAATATTGGTTCTTTGACAAGTGAATAAGAAGAAAGAGAAACGTGGGTGGCAGAGTTCCTGCTGAACGCATTACCGTTGATTCCTTCGGTAGTGACGTTCGAAAGAGACACTGACTAACACGTTTCGAGAATGTTACTTAAATACCAAGAGCTTAGTCGCAAGATTAAGATCTTAGGTGTGTTAAAAAATGTTCTTGTCAATTCGCCTTATTGGTTCGCCAATAAGGTAATTTATGCGTGACCGGTCATGAGTAAATACTTCGGTATTGAAAGTGATCAAAAATAGTCGGATTAAAATCTCAATATCAAACCTGAGAGTTTGATCCTGGCTCAGAACGAACGCTGGCGGCAGGCCTAACACATGCAAGTCGAACGCCCTCTTCGGAGGGAGTGGCAGACGGGTGAGTAACGCGTGGGAATCTACCCAGTACTATGGGATAACAGTTAGAAATGACTGCTAATACCGTATACGCCCTTCGGGGGAAAGATTTATCGGTATTGGATGAGCCCGCGTTTGATTAGCTAGTTGGTGAGGTAATGGCTCACCAAGGCGACGATCAATAGCTGGTCTGAGAGGATGATCAGCCACACTGGGACTGAGACACGGCCCAGACTCCTACGGGAGGCAGCAGTGGGGAATATTGGACAATGGGCGCAAGCCTGATCCAGCCATGCCGCGTG
>JBGCEA010000134.1:0-3047 GCA_045105915.1 Nitratireductor sp. | reverse complement strand
TTTTATTGATAACGCTATCGCTATAGTTAGTTCGTTTTAATCATGCAAAACAAACAATTGTGATCGAAATTAAAGAGCCATATCAACAGCAATACGACCCTGAATTTTACCATCCATAAGATCGTTTGCAGTTTGGGGTATAGCGTCAAATCCAATTGTGTTTGTTATGGCGTCTAGTTTCACTACATCTAAATCTTGCGCTAAGCGGTTCCATGCCGCAATGCGTTTTTCTTTAGAAACCATTACAGATTCTACGCCCAGCAATGAAACGCCTCGTAAAATAAATGGCATCACGGTTGCTGGCAAATCTGCGCCTTGCGCCAAGCCGCATGCAGCTACCGCGCCGCCATATTTGGTTTGGGCAATAACATTTGCAAGTGTGTGCGATCCAACAGAATCTACGGCGCCAGCCCAGCGTTCTTTGCCAAATGGGCGGCCGGGCTCTGAAAGTTCATTACGGTCAATAATTTCACTAGCGCCAAGCTTTTTAAGAAATTCAGCTTCATTTACGCGCCCAGTAGAGGCATGCACTTCGTATCCAAGTTTAGATAAAATAGAAATCGCAATAGAGCCAACGCCGCCATTTGCGCCTGTTACAATAATTGGGCCATTTTCTGGTTTAACGTTTTGGTTCTCTAGCGCCATCACGCAAAGCATTGCTGTATAGCCAGCAGTTCCAATGCCCATAGCTTGCAAAGGCGTGAAACCCTTTGGCATAGGAATAAGCCAATCTGCTTTTAAGCGCGCCATGCCAGCATAGGCACCCCAATGTACTTCGCCAACACCAAAGCCATTTAGCAAAACGCGATCACCCGCTTTAAACTCGTTGCTTTGCGTGCTTGTCACTGTGCCAACAAGATCAATGCCCGGCACCATTGGCCAGTGTCTTACCACTGGGCCTTTGCCTGTTATTGCCAATGCGTCTTTATAATTAATCGTGGTTGCCTCAACATTTAAGGTCACATCACCATCCATCAAATCGGCTTCGCTAAGCTCCACCACATCCACAGATTGCTTTTTTTCTTCATCCCTAGAAACTTGGATGGCCTTAAACTTTTGTGACATTAAACTCTCCCGATTATTCTTCTATTTTATTTTACGCTTAGCCATAAATAGCTCATCAAATATTATGAGTGCTGCACCAATATTTACAAACATATCTGCTACATTAAAAATTGCGAAAGACCATGTTGCGGTATGAAACTGAATAAAGTCAATTACATACCCTAAATAAATTCGATCAATCAAATTGCCAATGGCGCCGCCAAGCACAAATGCAAAGCCTAGATGACTATAGATTTTTGATTTTTCAGTATTTTTCCAAAGCCATAACACAAAGCCAATAATTAAAACCGTAATGCCAACCAGTGCCCAGTCGTTAAGCCAAGACAGCATAGAAAAAGCCACACCTTCATTATAGGTGCGATACCATGACAAAAAGGGAATGAATTTTACCTGCGCATGAAATGGCAAATAGGTTTCTACAATGTATTTGCTAAATTGGTCTAACGCTACCAAACAAATTATAAATGCGATGCTAATTCTCAATGCCATGGTCTAATCTCAGCTTTGCTCGTTAGTACGCTGTGTCGGCATTTTTAAATTATCACGGCGCATCTCAAACAACATAATGCCAGTAGAGATTGCTAAATTTAAAGAATCGGCTTTGCCAGCCATAGGAATGAAAGCCAGTTGGCTACAAACCTCGGTAAGTTCTGGCGGCAAGCCTTTTTGCTCATTACCCATAAACAAAATTTGAGGCGCGCTCTTATAATCAATCGTTCGATAATCAACAGCGCCCTCTAAATGCGTTCCTGTTATTTGTCCTTTAAACGCATCACTAAAGGCAATCATCTCTTCATTGCTGACGCGTGCAATTTTCATATTAAAAATAGAACCCATTGTAGCTCTAACAGCCTCTAGCGAATAAGGGTCTGTAGTTTCGCCAACCAATATCAGCCCCTTAACGCCACTTGCATCACCAGTTCTAATAATAGTACCCAAATTGCCCGGATCACGCACTCTATCAAGCGCAATTAAAACATCATTTGGCTCACTTGCTAATTCGCTTAATTCTTCAACGCTATGCCACTGCTGCTCAAAAATGCCGATAACCATTTGAGGGTTGTCTTTTCGAGAGATGGCCGTGAGTACTTTATCGGTCACTTCTAAAATATAGGCGCCTTGCGCTTTTACATTTTGAGCGATTTTAGCAAGGTGCTCTTGCTCTGCCATTTGTTTGCCATAGACGAGGGTGCGAATTTTCCAACCCATATCAATTGCATCTGTCACAAGCTTTAGACCTTCGGCCATAAACAGCTTTTGCGCGTCGCGGTTTTTCTTAAGCGCTAATCCCTTTATCTCTTTGATAATAGGATTAGACGTTGAAGATATTTCTTTAATTCTACCAGGCTGCACATCTGCCATTGGGTTTGCGTAATTAAACTTATCGCTCATTAGAACGCTCCTCTACAAACTGAATTGCGACCCAGCGCGAGAACATAGAAGTAGATAGCTTGCGCTGCGAATTATCAGTACGAATTACAAGTTCGCCAGAGTGCAATTCGCCTTTCATATCGCCAAAGACTTCTTGCATAAGTTCATGAATAGAAAAGAACGAGGCACGAATGGCATAGGCTGTTAGCACCACAAAAATAGGATCTTTTGAAACCATTTGCTTGCACAAATCTACCAAATGCGGGGCATCTTCAAACATCTGCCAAACCTCGCCTTTTGGTCCGCGCCCATAAGCAGGCGGGTCTAGCAAGATGGCGTCATAACTATTGCCGCGTCTTACTTCACGTTCACAAAATTTTACCGCGTCTTCACATATCCACCTAATTGGCTTGTCTTCTAATTTGGCCAATTCTTGGTTTTCTTTTGCCCAGCCAATTGCCTTTTTAGAGGCATCTACATGCGTTACATGCGCGCCAGCTTGCGCCGCAACCAAAGAGGCAACGCCAGTATAACCAAATAAGTTCAACACCCTTGGTTGCTCTTTTCTAGTTTTGTCAGCTTTGGCTTTTTTCAAAGCCTCAACCATAAAG
>JBGCEA010000133.1:0-2897 GCA_045105915.1 Nitratireductor sp. | reverse complement strand
AGAAAAAACAACACGCTCTACACTAAAGCCAAGCTTGGTGAGTTCTTTTTCAAGATAGCTTAAAGCGCCTCCCTCATGGGGCGTTACTGATGGGCACTTAATAAGGTCTTGCAAATATGTTGCAGATTTTGAAATAGATTGTGTCATTGAGCTTGATGCGCCTGCGAAATTTTCTTGATTTACGGCGAATTTAAACAAGCAACGTCAACAATACAACTTTACTTTTTGCCAAATGGCGGTGGGCCATGCTTATTTGAGTCATTAAATGAAGGCAGAAGCATTAAAACCAGCGCGAACAAAAAGTTAAGCGTGGGTATGAATGCGCAGATAATAAATGCCGGATGCCAATTTAAATCGTGCAATCTTTTAAGCACCAGACAAAACGTGGCGTATAGAGAAACCAA
Organism: Nitratireductor sp.; assembly: GCA_045105915.1. GTDB lineage: Bacteria > Pseudomonadota > Alphaproteobacteria > Rhizobiales > Rhizobiaceae > Salaquimonas. The sequence continues at coordinate 2,493 of JBGCEA010000133.1, read as the reverse complement.
ACCTGCCCCAAAAAGCACTAAACCCCAACTAGCAGTTGGCAGGCCTAGGTCTTCGTACTGGACAATTTTATAAATAATCCAACTTAAAACGATGAGAAGTAAAATTTGCGCGAGGATAAAAGACTTGCGCGCAATACGCCCCCTATAGCTAAAGAAAAGCCATTTAAGATTTGGGGGCGTATTTGGTTTCATGTTTTTCTCTTTATCAATGTCAGCGATTAGTCGCGTAATAGATCGTTGATGCCAGTTTTTGAGCGTGTTCTCTCATCAACTGTTTTAACAATAACAGCGCAATATAGGTTTGGTCCTACATCGCCATTACCCATTGGTTTGCTTGGCATAGAGCCCGCAACCACAACAGAATAAGGCGGCACTTCACCGTATGTAATTTCGCCAGTTGCGCGATTTACAATCTTAGTAGACTGGCCAATGAATACGCCCATGCCAAGCACAGAGCCTTCGCGAACAATACAGCCCTCAACAACTTCTGAACGAGCGCCAATAAAGCAATTATCTTCAATGATTGTAGGGCCTGCTTGCATTGGCTCTAAAACACCACCAATGCCAACGCCGCCAGAAAGGTGAACGTTTTTACCAATTTGAGCACATGAGCCAACAGTTGCCCAAGTGTCTACCATTGTGCCTTCATCTACGTAGGCACCCAAATTAACAAAAGAAGGCATTAAAACCACGCTTGGCGCAATGTATGCAGATTTTCGAACAACACAGTTTGGCACTGCGCGAAAACCAGCAGATTTCCAATCGCTCTCGCCCCAGCCAGCAAATTTGCTATCTACTTTATCATACCAAGAATGACCTTGTGGGCCGCCATCTTGCAATTCCATGTCTTTAATTCTAAAGCCAAGCAAAACTGCTTTTTTTGCCCATTGGTTTACATGCCAATCGCCATTTTCGCGGCGCTCTGCAACACGAAGAGAACCGCTGTCTAATGCATTTAGCGCTTCTTTAATTGCATCTACTTGCTCGCCTTTAGAAGTTGGGTTGATGCTATCGCGCCCCTCCCATGCCGCTTCAATTGCTGTTTCTAGTGACGCAAGGTTTGCGTTGGTCATTGCATGCTCCTGATAAATTTATACGTTTATTTCTAATCAAAGCTTATATTGTATTTTTTGCAAAAATCACTTGTTTATTGATTAGTGTTGGCGCGGAAGGTATTCCATGTATCATCTTAAATCAATTGATATGGTATCGATTCGTCTGTGACAATTAAACGGAGCTCAAATGGCTGATAAAAATGGAAAAGGTTGGAAACCACTGGTTCGTTCTGGTGATGACATCAAAAAATCAAAAGAAGTGCCTGATACGCCGCAAACAAGAGCACCTGCTTATAAGTTAGCTTTTGATGATAAAGAGTTTTTGTGCCGCGAAGAGCTGCGCCCTGTGCGTTTGCAGCTTGAACTTTTAAAGACAGAAATGATTTTAGAAGAAAAAGCTATCGAATCGACTGTAGTATTGTTTGGTGGTGCGCGTATTGCTGAGCCTGGCACTGACCCATGGGCGGCTAAAAACGCTACACAAAAGAAAAGTTTGATTGCTAGCTCTAAATATTATGATGAAGCGCGTAAGTTTGCGCGTTACGCATCTGAATATTCTATGTCTACTTATTCAAAAGAGATGGTTGTTGTGACAGGCGGTGGCCCTGGTGTAATGGAAGCTGGCAATAGAGGCGCTGCAGATGTTGGCGCTCCTTCGATTGGCCTCAATATTGTTTTGCCACACGAGCAAGCCCCAAACGAATATGTGACACCAGAATTGTGCTTTAACTTTCATTATTTCGCTATTCGTAAAATGCACTTTTTATTGCGTGCAAAAGCGATTGCAGTATTTCCGGGTGGCTTTGGTACAATGGATGAAATGTTTGAAGCGCTCACCCTTATTCAAACGCACCGCATGGAACGCGTGCCGTTTTTGTTGTTTGGTAAAAAGTTTTGGAATGATATCATCAATTTCAAGGCGCTTGCAGATGCGGGCACAATTTCACCAGACGATGTGAATTTGTTTAATATTGTAGATACGGCTGAGGAAGGCTGGAACTTGATTACCGATCACTACGACATTTAGACTTTTTAACTCACAAGCCTGAACAAGTTACATTCTTGCCTAATTGAACCCTATTTAGCATGGTTTACCTTGGGTAAGAGTGTAACATTTTTGCCTCATTTGGCCAAAATTCGTCTTTTAAGACTGCAATACTTTACATATCTTTTAGTTAAGTCATTGAAATCATGTGATTTAAAAAATTATCACAGAATGTTACAATTTACACATTAATAACACTTTTATAGTTTTATCTGTTCAGAAGGCAGAGTTGTTCTGCCCAACAAAACTCGTGCTTAAAGCCATCGATTCTTTGACCTCCAAGTTAGAATTTAAGCGCAGCGCGAGGAAGCAGGGAAAATAAAATGACCGATACTAAATTGAACATTTCTCAGACTAAATCAGCGATATTTGATTTACAAAATGAATCAAGAA
>JBGCEA010000132.1:0-6502 GCA_045105915.1 Nitratireductor sp. | reverse complement strand
CGCCCTGCTTCGCTCAACCTTTCACAGCGCGCCAGAGTCAAAAATATTTTAAGATCATCCCAATTCATTTAACAAATTCACCTCTATCGCCATTCAATCCTGTGCATTTTTGCACATCCAAAGGTGCAATGTAAGCATTTTATTGCAAGCCAAACTAGGATACACTTTCTTGAGAAGCTATTACTGTGGAGGTTTTAAATGGCATTTGATCCTATCGTCATTGTTGGCGCAGCAAGAACACCAATGGGAGGCATGCTTGGCGATTTTGCGAGTGTCAGCGCAAGCGAACTTGGCGGCGCTTCTATAAAAGCAGCTATAGAGCGCTCTGGCCTAGATAGCGCCCATGTAGATGAACTTTTAATGGGCAATGTTTTATCGGCAGGCCAAGGCCAAGCCCCTGCCCGCCAAGCTGGCTTTCATGCTGGGTTAGATAAAAACGTACCAGCAGTAACCCTCAACAAAATGTGCGGCTCTGGCCTAAAAGCAGTCATGATGGCGCACGATCAATTGCGCGCCGAAAATGGCGATGTGATAGTGGCTGGTGGTATGGAAAGCATGACAAATGCACCTCATATGCTGCCTTCTATGCGAAAAGGCTCGCGCCTTGGCCACACACAAGTTATAGACCATATGATGCAAGATGGCTTAGAAGACGCCTACGATAAAGGCCGCGCGATGGGTACCTTTGCAGAAGATTGCGCGCAAAAATACCAACTCAGCCGCCAAGCCCAAGATGACTATGCACTGACTAGTCTATCGCGTGCAAAACAAGCACAAGAAAATAACAGCTTTGCAAAAGAAATTACGCCAGTCACTGTCAAGGGACGCAAAGGCGATGTGATCGTTGAAATTGACGAACAACCCGGCAATGCAATGCCAGACAAAATTCCAAACCTTAGACCCGTATTTAAAAAAGACGGCACAGTAACCGCCGCTAACGCATCATCAATTTCAGATGGTGCAGCATCTCTGGTTTTAATGCGCGAAAGCGATGCAAGAGCAAAGGGCGCAAACATTCAAGCGCGCATAGTCGCCCATGCAAGCCACAGCCATGAGCCGCAATGGTTCACAACTGCACCAGTGCAAGCCATGCACAATGTGCTTGCAAAAGCTGGCTGGCAGATAAATGATGTTGATCTATGGGAAGTGAACGAAGCCTTTGCCGTTGTACCAATGGCAGCAATGGCAGAACTTGGCATGGATCACTCAATAGTAAATGTAAATGGCGGCGCAACTGCACTAGGTCACCCAATTGGGGCGTCTGGTGCACGCATATTGGTTACACTTTTGCACGCAATGCAAGAACGTGACAAGCAAACAGGCGTTGCATCACTATGCATTGGCGGCGGCGAAGGTGTTGCCATTGCTATTGAACAAGCTAATTAAAGGAGGCATCGATGAAAAAGATTTATCCAAACGCAAAAGCGGCTTTAGATGGTCTGCTAACAGATGGCATGTTCATTGCCGCTGGCGGCTTTGGCCTTTGCGGCATTCCAGAATTGCTGATTGAAGCCATAAAGCAAGAAGGCACAAAAGAACTCACCTTTGCCTCTAACAATGCAGGTGTAGATGATTTTGGTATCGGCATTTTGCTTCAAACAAAACAAGTAAAGAAAATGCTCAGCTCTTATGTCGGCGAGAATGCAGAATTTATGCGCCAGTATTTAGCAGGTGAATTAGAGCTAGAGTTTAACCCACAAGGCACACTAGCTGAGCGCATGCGCGCAGGTGGTTGCGGTATTCCAGGCTTTTATACCAAAACAGGTGTGGGCACAGTGATTGCTGAGGGCAAAGACCACAAAGATTTCAACGGCGAGACCTACATTATGGAAGAAGGCATTTTTGCAGATCTTTCAATTGTTAAAGCATGGAAAGCCGATGAAACTGGCAATCTGATCTTTAGAAAAACCGCACGTAACTTCAATCCACCAGCTGCAATGTGTGGCAAGGTTTGCGTTGCTGAAGTTGAAGAGATTGTGCCAACTGGCTCACTCGATCCAGACAATATTCATGTGCCGGGCATTTATGTGCACCGCCTCATACAAGGCGAGCATGAAAAACGAATTGAACAACGCACAGTGCGCCAAGCACCACAAACAGCAGCAGAGAAGGCTTAGACATGTGGGATCGCGATCAAATGGCAGCAAGAGCTGCAAAAGAACTACAAGACGGTTGGTATGTAAATTTGGGCATTGGTATACCAACGCTTGTTGCAAACCATATTCCAGATGACATCGAAGTAACGCTTCAATCAGAAAACGGCATGTTAGGCATGGGTGAGTTCCCGCTCGATGGCGAAGAAGATGCCGATTTGATTAATGCGGGCAAACAAACCGTAACCGAATTGCCCCAAACAGCCTATTTCGACAGCGCGCAAAGCTTTGGCATGATTAGAGGTGGCAAAATTGCCATGGCCATTTTGGGCGCTATGGAAGTGGCTGAAAATGGCGATCTAGCCAACTGGATGATACCAGGCAAGCTTGTAAAAGGCATGGGCGGCGCTATGGACCTTGTTGCAGGTGTTGGGCGTGTTGTAGTGGTTATGGACCACACCAATAAAAAGGGTGAATCAAAAATTCTAAAAGAATGTTCCCTGCCCCTTACTGGCACAAAAGTTGTGCACCGTATCATCACCAATCTATGTGTGTTTGATGTAGCTGAAGGCGGTTTGAAAATAGTAGAACTTGCTGATGGCGTGAGCGAAGCTGATGTTCGCGACGCAACGCTGGCAACGATTATTTAATTTATACCAGCTAAGGCCATAAATTAGAGATACAATTTTGCGCTGCTCCCTTTTGGGTGTGGCGCAATTTGCAAAATAGATAATAAGCATTTAGTGCTTAAGCAGTTTAATGATGGGGGCTCCATATGACACAGATTTGCTTATTTGATGTAGATGGCACACTCACCCCTACCAGCCAAAAAATGGTGCCAGAGTTTGAATCCTACTTTTTAGACTTTATTGGCAAAGTGCCATCCTATCTTGTCTCTGGAGGCGAATATAAAAAACTACAAACCCAAATCAGCGATAACGTTCTTCAAAAATGCCAAGGCGTGTTTGGTTGCCAAAGCAGCGAATATTATGAGAACGGAAAACAAGTTTATTCCAAGCAACATACATTTGATGAGCGCTTGAAATTTCTTTGCCAAACTTTTGTTGATAACAGCTTATATCCAACCAGAACCGGCAATCACCTAGACAACCGAATAGGCATGCTAAATGTTTCAGTGGTTGGAAGAAATGCAACACAAAATCAGCGCGATGATTATTTTTTGTGGGACAAACAAAACAATGAGCGAGCAGAATTTGCAAAAAAAATCAATGCAAGCGATCTTGATTACGAAGCAAGCACAGGCGGAAAAATAAGCATAGACATTGTGCCAACAGGTTGGAACAAGGCTGTGGCTGCAAAAGAAATTTTGCTAAAACACCCAAATGCAAACCTCACCTTTTTTGGCGATAGAGTATGCGAAGGTGGCAATGATTTGCCGCTTGCAAAAGCACTAGAAGCAAAAGCGTTAGAGAGCGCAACCAATCAGCACAAAGTTGTGCGTGTCACTGGCTATAAAGACACTTGGCAGCAGATGAATCAATTTTCAACTAACTAAAAAAACGATTCATAAACAACCACTTAAGACAAAAAACTGAATCAACTTCTAGGCAGTTTCATTTGCACATCATAAGGCGATGTTTCAATTATCGTTGCGTTTATTAATTCGCCACAACAATTCATTTCAAACGTACTGCCCTCAATAGTATGCGCTTCTTTCATATAAGCATAAGCCAAGTTCATACCAACCCTATGCCCCCAATCACCAGAGCTCACAGTGCCAACCACTTCTTCGCCCTGCATGACAGATGCACCGCCATGTGCTGGCATTTTTTGTGTGTCTAATTTTAGCGTTACGAGCTTGTGCTTGTGCCCTTCATCTATTTGCTTTTGCAAAGCCTGCTTACCAACAAAGTCTGGCTTGTCCATTTTTACAAACCTATCAAGCCCAGTTTCAAAGGGGTTAAACTCAGTTAAAATATCTGCCTTCCAATGCAAATACCCTTTTTCCATGCGCATAGATTCTACCGCGCGTGCCCCAAATAATTGAAGGCCAAAAGCGTCTCCCGCTTCACGAAGTTTAAGATAAGCAGAATATAAAGAGGCATTTGGCACATGAATTTCATAAGCGAGTTCACCAGAAAAACTCACTGCCATAACTGTTACTGGCGCTATGCCAATAAAGCACTCTTTTACCGACAACCAAGAAAACGCTTCTTTAGACCAATCATCGCGTGTGCATTTTGACAACACATCTCGCGCCTTTGGCCCTGCAAGCACTAATATAGTTAGATCATTTGTTAAGCTACGAATTTGCACATCTTCATCTTGGCGCTTATTGAGCATGAGCCAATCAAGATCATGATACTCGCTCGCCGCAGCCGAGCCATACCACATGCGCTCCCCGCCTCTATCACTTGCTGGCAAATTGGCAATGGTCGCTTCGCTCTTCACCATGCCATGCTCATTGAGCAAATAACAAAGCCCAACACGCCCATCGCGCTTGGTAACATTGCCACACGCTAAGCGATCCATAAATGAATGTCTGTCAGCGCCAGTTATCTCATAGCGGTTAAAGCCATTTACTTCGCATAGACCCACATTTTCTTGAACATTTTTAACTTCACTTGCCACCAAGTCAAAAGTCTCATCAAAATCAAAGCCAAGCGTTGGGTGAAAGTCAGGCGTCGGCTTAATATATTCCATACGCTCCCAGCCATTCACAACCGTAAATTCAGCGCCTTGCGCCGCTAATATAGGCGTAAGCGGTGTTGTTTTTGCATTGCGCCCTGCTGGGCGATGCTCATGTGGAAAGTGAAAACGAAATTCATTTTGATAATCTTCAATCGCTTTTAACGCGGTCAATTCAACATTCGCGTGGGTAGTAAAGCGCCTTGGATCAATAATCCAAGTGTCATAACAAGCTTCCCCATGCACAATTTGCTGGGCAAGCAACCAGCCATGGCCGCCCCCTTCACCCAAACCAGCACGAAGACCAATGGCACAAAACGCATTGCGCTTGCCTGGAATTGGCCCAATAAGCGGCGCACCATCTATAGTATAAGTAATTGGCCCATTCACGATAGAACTAATGCCAGCTTCATTCAGCGCAGGCATTCTAGCAAAAGCGCCTTCCATCACATCCATCACGCGCTCTAAATCGTCTGGGCATAAAGCATTGGCAAAACTTGGATCAATGCCATCCATGCCCCATGTTTTACAATCTTGCTCATAAAAACCTAAAAGCAAGCCATTCTTTTCTTGGCGACAATAATAATCAGAAATAGGACAACGCAATAAAGGCATTCTGTAACCTGCTTCTTTAATGGCAGGAATTTCTTCTGTTATAAAATATTGGTGCTCCATAGACATAACAGGATGATGCACACCCATCATAGCGCCCACTTCATTAACGCGATAACCACACGCATTCACAACAATATCGCAATCGATATCGCCTTTATCAGTGTGTACAGTCCATGTGTCGTCTTTGTTTTGGGTTAAGTTGATAACATTAGTATGCCTATAAACTTCTGCTCCAGCTTTCCTAGAGCGTCTTGCCAGTGCTTGGCACAATTGTGCAGGATCAATATCACCATCATGTGGGTCCCATAATCCGCCCAGCATATCGTCTGTCGAAATAAGTGGATGACGACGCGCACATTCTTGCGCATCGATCACCTCAAAATGCACATCCATGCCTTTAGCCATAGAGGTAAAGTGCCTATAGCCTTGCAATTGCGCTTCGGTATTTGCCAGCCTAATGCCGCCATCACCATGATGATAATTAATAGGATAATCTGGATCTTCTGCCAGCTCTTTATACAAATTGATAGAATGCGTTTTAAGCCCAACCATGGTTTGGTTCATACCAAAATTTGTTACCTGCGCGGCCGAGTGCCATGTGGTGCCAGAAGTGAGCTCATCTCGCTCAATTAAAACAACATCACTCCAGCCCTCTTGCGTTAAATGATAAAGCGTAGAACACCCAGCAATACCCCCACCAATAACAACAACTTTTGTGCGCGATTTCATAGCATCACTCCCAATGCATTAATTAGGCACAAAGATTAAGTGGAATTAGACAAGATTCAAGCACATAGTCTTGGCACCATTCAATCGGTTGAAAACTGGCACTAAACTTAAGATTTAAAAGCATTTTGCCTGTTGAAAACTATTAAAAACTCACACCTAATAATTGCACAATATTTGAGCACTTTTGTATTAAATCAGCTAGAGGCCTAAAAACTCAATCATTTCATTAGTCTAAAAAACTGCTCCGCATAAAGCATTGCTCTGTTCCACAAAAAACCAGTCAAACATATGAATTGAAAAGCAATATTGGCTTGAGTTTTAAAAAAATAGCTGTAATGGGTTTCCAAAATATAAACTTAGCATTTCAGGTAATGCACAAGCACTTAAGTGCTTAAGCTAACTGACACTGATGGATA
>JBGCEA010000131.1:0-10221 GCA_045105915.1 Nitratireductor sp. | reverse complement strand
CGCGCGGTACCGCCAAGACCTGCGCCAAATGAAGAAACTTCATTTTCTGCGGCTTCTAACCCTTGCAAAAGATTGATGGCGTTTCGCGCTAAAATTTCACCAATTGGAGTTGCCACCATGCCTTTTGGATGGCGCTCAAATAAATGTGTCCCGATCATTTTTTCTGTTGATGCGAGCATTCTTGAGGCTGCGGGCTGAGACATGGCAAGTTGATCTGCAGCCATGGCAAGTTGCCCGGTTTTATGAATGGCAAGTATGAGACGAAAGTCTTTTAGCTGAAGTCGATTTATGATTGTATTCATCATCTACTTATCACAATTGGTATGCAAAATGTCAAATTATGCATTTGTAAGTCATGTAGAATTGTCAATAATACTTCCAAGCCAGCCATGAGGGTTTGGTAGCGCATCGTAGTTTTTATTGGTTATGATGTGAACATTACTATTGGAGGAATTCATGAGGAAACTAATTTCGACACTTGCCTCGTTCGCGCTAGGCGCTGGACTGATGGCTTCAGGTGCTTATGCACAAGACAAAGGCACAGTTGGTATTGCGATGCCAACCAAATCATCTGCACGTTGGATTTCTGATGGAAATTCAATGGTGAAACAATTTGAAGCGGCTGGCTATGGCACAGACCTTCAATATGCTGAAGATGATATTCCAAATCAATTAGCTCAAATCGAAAACATGATTACTAAAGGTGTGAATGTTCTTGTGATTGCTGCTATCGATGGCACAACGCTTTCTAATGCACTTGAAAATGCAGCAGCTGCAGATATCAAAGTAATTGCTTATGATCGCCTTATTCGTGACAGCGGTAATGTGAATTACTATGCAACATTTGATAATTTTAAGGTTGGTGTTCAGCAAGCAACTTCACTTGTAGATGGTTTGAAGGCACGTTTTGCTGGTCAAACAAGTTGGAATGTTGAATTGTTTGGTGGTTCACCAGACGATAATAACGCTTACTTCTTCTATAATGGCGCTATGAGCGTTCTTCAGCCTATGATTGATGCAGGTACAGTAAACATTGTATCTGGCCAAATGGGTATGGACACAGTTGGTACGCTACGTTGGGATGGCGCTGTTGCGCAAGCTCGTATGGATAACCTGCTGTCTGCTCACTACACAGACAAACAAGTAAATGGTGTTCTTTCACCATATGATGGACTTTCAATCGGCATCTTGTCTTCACTTAAGGGTGTTGGTTATGGTTCTGGAGATTTGAAAATGCCTATCGTTTCTGGCCAAGATGCAGAAGTACCTTCTGTAAAATCTATTTTGGCAGGTGAACAATATTCAACAGTATTTAAAGATACGCGCGAACTTGCTCGTGTAACTGTGGGTATGGTTGAAGCGCTTATTCAAGGCGGCGAACCAGAAATCAATGATACAAAAACCTATGATAATGGCGTTAAAGTTATTCCGTCATATCTTTTAGAGCCGGTATCTGTTGATGCATCAAACTGGGAAGAAATTCTTATCGGTTCTGGTTACTACAAAAAAGATCAGGTTCAATAATATTTGCTCCCGAAAAGTGTCTGCGCCCCATGGCGCAGATGCACCATCTCTTTACTCATAAAATTTGAAGGTAAAGCATGTCTGTTTTGCTCGAAATGCGCTCCATCACTAAAGAATTTCCAGGCGTAAAAGCGCTCGATCAGGTGGATCTAAAAGTTGCTCAAGGTGAAATTCATGCAATTTGTGGCGAAAATGGCGCTGGCAAATCTACCTTAATGAAAGTCTTGTCTGGCGTTTATCCAGCTGGCGATTATGAGGGGGAGATTATCTATGAAGGGCAGAAGGCTGCGTTTCGTAACATTCGCGATAGTGAAGATCGCGGCATAATAATTATTCACCAAGAATTAGCCTTGGTTTCTCAATTATCGATTGCTGAGAATATCTTTTTAGGCAATGAGCAAGCTAAATCTGGCATTATGAATTGGCATGAAACCAATCTTCGCACAGAGCAATTGCTTGCAAAAGTTGGTCTTATAGAATCTCCAACATCGCAAGTTGATACCTTAGGCGTTGGCAAGCAGCAATTGGTTGAAATTGCAAAGGCGCTCTCTAAAGATGTGAAACTGCTTATCTTGGATGAGCCAACGGCAGCGTTGCAAGAAAATGACAGTCGTAAGCTTCTCGATCTTATGTTGGAGCTTAAAAATCAGGGCGTTACTTGCATCATCATTTCTCACAAATTAGGCGAAGTGCGTTATGTTGCTGATACCGTTACTGTCATTCGTGATGGCACAACTGTTTCAACACTTAATGCAGAAAATGGTTTGAGCGAAGATATCATAGTGCGTGATATGGTGGGACGCTCTATGACAAATCGTTTTCCAATTCATAAGCGCAATGTGGGCGATGTGTTGATGGAGGTTGAAGATTGGAATGTTTGGCATCCTGAACATATTGATCGCCAAGTAATAAAAGATGTAAATTTTAATGTACGTAAGGGTGAAGTGGTTGGAATTGCGGGCCTTATGGGGGCAGGTAGAACAGAGCTTGCCATGTCTATTTTTGGGCAATCTTATGGGCGCAAAATATCTGGCTCTATTAAACTGGGTGATAAAGCGATTGATGTTAGCAGTGTAGATCGCGCAATTGAATCTGGTATTTCATATGTAACCGAAGACAGAAAGTCTTTGGGGTTGGTGTTAGACGAATCCGTACGTTTCAACACCACTATTGCCAATTTAGAAGGCGTATCTTCTGGCGGTGTTTTGAACCGCAATGAAGAAACACGCGTTGCACAAGAATATCGCGAAATGCTGGCAACACGCACCCCTAGCGTATTTCAAAAAGTCGTCAATTTGTCTGGTGGTAATCAGCAAAAGGTGGTGCTGGCAAAATGGCTATTCACTTCTCCTGAGGTTCTCATTTTAGATGAGCCAACCCGAGGCATTGATGTTGGAGCCAAGTTTGAAATTTATACACTCATCAATGAACTTGCAGATAAGGGCAAAGGAATTGTCATGATTTCTTCTGAGATGCCAGAACTGCTTGGGATGTGTGATCGCATTTATGTGATGAATGAAGGAGAATTGGTTGGGGAACTGACCGCGGCACAAGCAAGTCAAGAGCGTATCATGACGCTGATTGTCAACGAATAAGGGAAATGGGAATTATGGATATGTCACAAAAGGATAGCGCTGAAGAAGTGGCTCCAAAATCAGGAGACCTAAAGGGTTATCTTATGTCTCACATGCGCGAATACGGATTGCTGTTTGCACTTATCGCGGTGATGGTTTTTTTCCAAATCGTTACAGATGGCACATTGCTGCGTGCAATTAACGTAACAAACTTATTGCTGCAAAATAGTTATATCGTGATTATGGCGCTTGGCATGCTTATTGTTATCGTGGCTGGCCATATTGATTTGTCTGTTGGCTCGGTAATGGGCTTTGTGGGTGCGTTAGCTGCCGTGATGATTGTCAATTATGATATGTCGCCAACGCTTACTATGTTTATATGCATTCTTGTGGGTGGTGTCATTGGTGGTGCGCAGGGTTACTGGATTGCTTATTGGAAAATTCCATCTTTCATTGTGACACTGGCAGGTATGCTTGTCTTTAGAGGTTTGTCATTATGGCTTTTAGAAGGCCAGTCTGTTGGACCTTTTCCACGCGAGTTTCAAATACTTGCCACTGGTTTTGTCCCTGATCTTTTTCCTGATGGTATTGGTGCTGGCATCGCACAAATATTTGATGTGAAACGCATCAATGCTTTGGCCTTTTTTACTGGTATTCTAGCTGCTGCCTTCATCTTTTGGATCGGCTTTCGCCAACGCGCACGCAACAAAGCTTATGGCATTGTTGATGAGCCTTATGGTTTCTTTCTAGTTAGAAATTTTGTTATTGCAGCTGCTGTTATTTTTATCATGTACAAGCTGTCAAACTTTCGTGGCCTACCAAATGTTTTAATCACCATGAGTGTGCTGACGATCATTTATGCTTTCATCACACAAAGTACAGTAATAGGGCGCCGTGTATATGCGCTTGGTGGCAATGAAAAAGCTGCAAAACTCTCTGGCATCAAAACAGAAAGACTTACGTTTTTAGCCTTCGTTAATATGGGTATGTTGGCGGCGGCGGCTGGTCTTGTTTTTGCAGCGCGTTTGAATACTGCAACGCCAAAGGCAGGATTTGCACTTGAGTTAGATGTGATTGCGGCTGTCTTTATTGGCGGTGCGTCAATGTCGGGTGGGGTTGGAACAATCATTGGGGCGGTCGTGGGCGCCTTTTTAATGGGGGTTCTTAATAATGGTATGTCCATCATGGGCATTGGTATCGATTTTCAACAAATCATTAAAGGCATGGTGCTTTTAGCGGCTGTTATTTTCGATGTTTATAACAAGCGTAAGCGGGGTTGATTTTGTGCTTTTAGTTTCATTGAAGTGGGTAGGGTGATGAGTTTTAAGCCAGCAAAATGGCCGCGCAAATTGCGCTCTCAAGAATGGTATGGTGGTACATCGCGCGATGTTATTTATCATCGTGGCTGGTTGAAAAATCAGGGGCACCCACATGACTTGTTTGATGGTCGCCCTGTTATTGGCATTCTAAATACTTGGTCAGAGCTTACCCCTTGTAATGGCAGCCATATGAAAGAGCTGGTTGAAAAGGTGAAGGCAGGGATTTGGGAATCTGGTGGGTTTCCACTAGAAGTGCCAGTGTTTTCGGCTTCTGAAAATACTTTTCGGCCAACTGCAATGATGTTTAGAAATTTAGCTGCGCTCGCGGTTGAAGAAACTATTAGAGGCCAACCCATAGATGGCTGTGTGTTAATGGTTGGGTGTGATAAAACAACGCCAAGCCTTATGATGGGCGCTGCATCTTGTGATCTTCCTACAATTGTTGTGACAGGCGGGCCAATGCTAAATGGACATTTTCGTGGCGAGCGCGTGGGTTCAGGTACGCATTTATGGAAGTTTTCTGAAGCAGTAAAAGCTGGCGATATGACACAAGAAGATTTTCTGGAAGCAGAAGCCTCTATGTCTAGATCTACCGGCACATGCAATACAATGGGTACAGCCAGTACAATGGCTTCTATGGCTGAAGCTCTTGGCATGGCGCTGTCTGGTAATGCTGCAATTCCTGCAGTTGATAGTCGGCGGCGCGTTATTGCTCAGTTGTCTGGGCGGCGCATTGTGGACATGGTAAAAGATGATCTTAAACCTTCAGACATATTGACCAAAGATGCATTTGAAAATGCCATTCGCACCAATGCAGCAATTGGTGGTTCTACTAATGCAGTTATTCACTTGTTGGCGATTGCAGGGCGCATAGATGTTGATCTGACATTAGATGATTGGGATAGATGTGGGCGCGATGTTGCGACCATCGTCAACCTGATGCCGTCTGGCAAATATTTGATGGAAGAGTTCTTCTATGCTGGCGGACTGCCCGTTGTAATTAAGCGGCTGGGCGAGGCTAATTTACTTCACAAAAATGCACTCACTGTTACAGGCGCAGTCATTTGGGATGAGGTAAAAGACGTTTTAAACCATAATGAAGATGTAATTTTACCCCTTGAAAAAGCATTGGCTCAAGAGGGCGGTATTGCTGTTCTTAAGGGTAATCTTGCACCTAAGGGGGCGGTGCTAAAACCTTCTGCTGCATCGCCTCATCTTATGCGTCATCGAGGCAAGGCAGTCGTGTTTGAAGATATTGACGACTACAAAGCCAAAATTAATGACGATGCGCTGGATATAGATGAAAACTGCATCATGGTTTTGAAAAATTGTGGTCCCAAGGGTTATCCGGGCATGGCAGAAGTTGGCAATATGGGGCTTCCTGCAAAAGTGCTTAAAAAAGGTATCACAGATATGATCCGTATATCTGATGCACGTATGTCTGGTACTGCTTATGGAACAGTTATATTGCATACTTCTCCAGAAGCGGCCGCTGGGGGCCCACTTGCTGTTGTACAAAATGGAGACATAATTGAAGTCGATGTTGAAAAAAGACTGCTCCATTTAGACATTAGTGAAGCCGAACTTGAAGATCGGCTAAATGCTTGGAAGCCAAGCAGCTTAAAAGCTGTTTCTGGTTATGAGTGGTTGCATGTTTCGCATGTTGAAGGCGCAGATACGGGCGCTGATCTTGATTTTCTAAAAGGCTGTCGTGGTTCTGCTGTTGGTAAGGATTCGCACTAATGAGCATGAAAGTTGCATTGGCAGGTATTGGCAAGATTGCATTAGATCAGCATGTTCCAGCAATCTTGGCGTCGGCTGATTGGGAGCTTAGCGCGACCATATCTCGGCGCAGCACAGTTGATGGCGTTGAGGCGTTTACTGATATCAATTCGATGTTAGAATCTCGTCCTGATATTGAATGTGTTTCACTATGTATGCCGCCAGTGCCTCGTTTTGAATATGCTAAAGCTGCCATTCTTGCTGGCCGGCATGTCATGCTAGAAAAGCCCCCTGGCGCAACCATTGCGGAATGCAAGATACTCGAAACATTAGCGCGTGAAGCTGGTGTTAGTATTTATGCGACTTGGCATTCTAGAGAAGCAGAGTTTGTAGATGCAACTAAGAGCTGGTTGGCAGATAAACAAATTCGTAAGCTCAACATTACATGGAAAGAAGATGTGCGCCGTTGGCATCCAGGTCAAAAATGGATTTGGGAAGGCGGTGGGCTTGGCGTGTTTGATCCAGGAATTAATGCGCTTTCTATTTTGACTAAAATTTTGCCAATGTCGGTTCATCTGTCCAAGGCCAAACTTAGCTTTCCTGAAAATTGCGATACACCCATTGCAGCTAAACTTTCTTTTTATGAGCCGCATGGTGCGAAAGTCAGCGCTGAGTTTGATTTTCGCCAAGAGGGCGAACAGATTTGGGCGATTGCAATTGATACCAATAAAGGTGAACTCTTATTGGAAGAGGGCGGCGCAAAGCTAACAATTGATGGTGCTTTGCAACCAAAATCAACGGCTTCCAAGCAAGAGCTTGATGCTTCAATCAATCCGTTTCTTGGCGGAGAATATGATCGCCTGTACTCAAAGATGGCTGGTCTGATAAGAAGTAGAAAAAGCGATATGGACTTGTCACCTTTTGTTATGGTTGCAGATGCATTTATGCTTGGCGAGAGGGAAACTGTAGAGCCGTTTATTGAGTGAATTGGTAATCTAAAATCTACACAAAAATATAATCAGTGGCTCATATGCTTTCACCAAATGAAATGCCCGCCAACTAAAATGCTTAGAATTGAAAGGTAAACTACAATGAAAAACCCTTTAACTGGAATATTGCCAGTGGCACCAACCCCGTTTCATGCAGATGGGCGCATTGATGAAAATAGCATGCGACGTGTCATTGATTGCATGATTGATCAGGGTGTTGATGCAATTTGTATTCTAGCCAATTATTCAGAGCAGTTTTTATTATCTGATGAAGAACGCGATATTTTAACGCGTGTCAGCTTAGAGCATGCGGCTGGTCGTGTGCCAATTATTGTAACCATTAGCCACTTTTACACCGACATAGTTGTGCAAAGAGCGAAGCAAGCGCAAGAGATGGGCGCCGCTATGGTTATGATGATGCCGCCTTATCATGGTGTTGGGTTGGTGCCATCTTCTGATGGTATATTTGAGCATTATAGTGCTGTAAGTGATGCAATATCCATTCCTATTATGGTGCAAGATGCTCCGCTTTCTGGTGTGTCTTTGCCCATCGATTTACTTGTTTCTATGGCGCGCGAAATTGAGAATGTTTCATATTTTAAAATTGAAACGCCTTTTGCGGCAGACAAACTTGCAGCTTTGATTGAAGCTGGAGGGGATCACATTGTTGGTCCATTTGATGGCGAAGAGGCTGTAACTCTTTTGGCAGATCTTGATGCTGGTGCTACAGGCACTATGACTTCTGCTATGTTTCCTGAAAAAATTAAACCCATTGTTACACAGTATCTTGCGGGCAATCATGCATCTGCACTTGAACAATGGAAAAACTGCCTGCCGCTTATTAATCATGAAAACAGACAATGTGGCCTGCGAGCTGCTAAGGTCGTGATGATGGTAGGCGGGGTAATTGAAAGTGATTGTCTTCGCCACCCACTAAAGCCGATGTCAGATCGCACACGTAGCCGACTACTTCAACTGGCAAGTGATTTAGACGTTATGGCATTGCGCTGGGGTAAATAACTTTTAAAAAGGTTTCATAAGCTGGAGATACACGTGGCGATTTTAGAAGCGCATGTGAAAAAATTGGACGTTGAAAAATGCGAACTTGGTGAAGGTCCGCATTATGATGTCATGTCTGACACTGCATGGTGGTTTGATATTGTTGGCAAGAAACTCTTTGAACACAATTTTCAAACGGGTTCTACGCAAACGCATACACTGCCTATAATGGGCAGTGTCATTTCAACCATCAATAGTCAAACACAGCTTTTGGCCATGGAAGATGGTCTTTATTTGAGAGACATAAAAAACTCTGAACTCACTTTGCTTGCTGCACTTGAAGCAGAAAAAGAACATACACGTTCAAATGATGGCAGGGTTCACCCTTCTGGCAGGTTATGGATTGGCACAATGGGCAAACAAGCACAACATCAAGCGGGTGCAATTTATTGGTTTGATGGACAAGAAGTTCGCACTTTATTTGAAGGAATAACCATTCCTAATTCCATTTGTTTTTCGCCAGATGGTCGTGTTGGTTATTTTGCAGACACTGGCGTTAATACCATATGGCGTGTTTCGCTTGATCCTCTAACAGCCTTGCCGATTTCTGAACCCGAAGTGTTTTTGACAGGTTCGCATCTGCCCCTTGGTGGTGGCTTTGATGGTTGTATTACAGATGCTGATGGTGTGCTTTGGAGCGCGGCATGGGGCGCTGGTAGTGTGACAGGCTTTGCGCCTGATGGTAGCGTTTTACAAACAATTGAGGTGCCAGCCGCGCAAACGACTTGCCCATGCTTTGTGGGAAGCGAACTTAACCGTATGATCGTGACGACTGCCTATCAGGGCTATAGCAAAGAACAACAATTGGCAGACCCTGGAGCTGGTTATACGTATCTTATTAATAGCGATTTTAAAGGACAAAAAGATCATGCTTTTCGTCTTGAACAATAGAATTCAATTTGGAGTGAAATTATGAATTTAACTGGAAAACATCTTATTGCTGGTGAATGGAAACAAAGCGAAGCGAAGTTTTCGTCAAAGCCTGCTAGTGGGCCAGAGCTTTCATTTTCTGTTGGCAGTGCTGAATTAGTAGATGAGGCATGCTGCGCTGGCGAAGAGGCGTTTTGGTCTTATGGCTATTCTAAACGCGAAGAACGCGCAGCCTTTTTGAATGCTATTGCCGATGAAATTGAAGCGCGCGGTGATGCCATTACACAAATTGGCACAAGCGAGACTGGGCTTCCAGAAGCGCGGCTTAATGGCGAGCGAGGTAGAACGGCTGGTCAGTTGCGTATGTTTGCAGATCATATTTTGAAAGGGAATTATCTTGATAGTCGTCATGATGAGGCCTTGCCAGAGCGCCAACCTTTAGCGCGTCCTGATATAAAAATGGTTCAACGTCCAATTGGGCCAGTTGCGGTGTTTGGCGCATCTAATTTTCCGCTCGCATTTTCAACAGCAGGCGGCGATACGGCCTCTGCACTTGCTGCTGGTTGTCCTGTTATTGTAAAGGGACATCCTGCGCATCCTGGTACTGGAGAGATTATTGCACAGGCAATAGATGCTGCGATTAAAAAGTGCGGTTTACATGCTGGCGTATTTTCATTCATTCAGGACAACAGCTTTGTTGTGGGCGAAGCATTGGTTCAGCATCCTTTTATCAATGCTGTTGGCTTTACAGGATCGCTTGCTGGTGGTCGTGCCTTGTTTGATTTATGCGCAAAGCGAGAAACGCCAATTCCGTTTTTTGGAGAGCTTGGCTCTGTCAATCCAATGTTTCTTTTGCCTGCTGCTTTATCAGAGCGCAATGAAGAATTGGGCAAAGGATGGGCAGGCTCTTTAACTATGGGAGCCGGGCAGTTTTGCACAAACCCCGGCATTGCCATTGTAATTGAAGGCAGTGATGGGGAAGCATTTATAAGTTCCGCTGTAAATGCGTTGAGCGAGATTGATGAACAAACCATGTTGAGTGATGGCATTGCCAATGCGTATCGCGCTGGGCAAGAGCGTTTAGCAACGACTGCTGGTGTTCGACAGCTTCATAGCTCTTCTAGCAATGGGCGCACTGCAACGCCGTATTTATATGGTGTTAGT
>JBGCEA010000130.1:0-11585 GCA_045105915.1 Nitratireductor sp. | reverse complement strand
GGCAAGACATCAATCATGGTGTCGACAAATAGGTCTGTGCCTTTTTGCGCTCTAATGCGGCCAAAGCAACCAACAATATTGCCTGCTGGCAGATTGAGTTGCTTTTTAAGAGCGGCTTGGCTTTTAGCTGGCGCAAATTGTTTTACATCTATGCCGTGGTGCACAACATCTGCTGGTACTTCTAAATAGGCCTTGCCAGCGGCTGATGTTGCTACCACATGGTCCATTTGATTGATTAGGGTTTTTGAGTACCATGTATGTTTGCGCTGCGATGCTGATGTGAACAACAATTTGTAAGGGTGGCGCAAAACTTTGGTTAGAAAAATACCCAGCAACATCTCGATGTTACGTCTTGCATGCCAAATGCGTTTTTCATGATTTTTGGGCGCTTTGCTTAATTTGAGCAATTGCGAAAAACTGATTTTTGGCACAAAGCTTGGCAGCCCCACGCCAAAAGACACAATGCCAATAGACTTTGCTTGTAATGGCACTAGGCGAACAATTGTAGAGGTAACACCAGACAAACGTCTATTGAGATTGGGTGCCACCACTTCAATTTTTGTTGGTTCAAAGTTCGCCATAAATTGCTACGCCAATTATGCTTAAATCAATACTCTAGATGTATTTCACTTCTAGAATTTCATAGCTTTTAGCGCCACCTGGTGCTGCTACTTCTACGCTGTCGCCTTCGCCTTTGCCAATAAGGGCGCGTGCGATTGGAGAAGACAAAGAAACTTTGCCTTTTGATAAATCAGCTTCTGGATTACCAACGACCTGATACGTTTTTTCTTCATCCGTATCTTCATCAACCAATAAAACTGTCGCGCCAAACTTTACGGTGTCGCCAGACATTTTTTTAGGATCAATTACTTCTGCGCGTCCAATCATAGATTCAAGTTCGCTAATGCGACCTTCATTCAAGCTTTGGCTTTCTTTTGCAGAGTGGTACTCGGCGTTTTCAGACAAATCACCATGCGCTCTTGCTTCTGCAATCGCTTGAACGATAGCAGGGCGGTCTTCGCTTTGGCGTTTTTTCAATTCAGCGCTCAAGTCAGCATGACCGCTTGGGGTCATTGGTACTTTTTCCATTTATTTCTTTCCAGTGCGGTTAAACCGCTTTGGTTTTAGCGTCTTTTAGAGAGTGAAAATCTACAAAAAGAAAACGACCTTCAGACGGTTATCTCAAGGCCGTTACATGATATTTCGTTAATTATAGCCTAAAACAAGCAGTTTTCCAGTCATTTCTTAACTAAGCATAGGCGCATGGCTTTGCTTAGTCTTGAAATACGAATTTATGAAAAATACTTTTGAAGCGGTTTTACTTCTAAGGTCTCACTTTTAAGCGCTAAACAAGCCTCTGCAGCAGCATTTGCGCCATTAACAGTGGTGAAATAAGGCGTTTTCATCATCAAAGCCGCTCGGCGAAGCGATTTTGAGTCTGATATGGTCTTAGTGCTACCTGTTGTGTTTATCACCATATGAACCTGACGATTTCGAATTGCATCTTCAATATGAGGTCTGCCTTGAAGCACTTTGTTGATGCGCTCTGCATTCACGCCATTTTCTTGCAAGTATTTAGCGGTGCCGCCAGTTGCAAGAATTTCGAAGCCCGCTTCTTCTAGTTTTTTGGCAGAGCCTAAAATTCTTGCTTTATCATCGCCCTTCATTGAGAAGAAGATTGTTCCCTTTTTAGGAAGGTCAGTACCCGCGCCCAATTGTGCTTTTGCAAATGCCATTGGGAAGCTTGTATCTAGACCCATTACTTCGCCTGTTGAGCGCATTTCTGGTCCAAGAAGTGTATCTACACCTGGGAACCTTGAGAATGGGAATACAGCTTCTTTAACTGCAATGTGCTTGATTGTGCGTGAGTTTGGCTTTTTGCCATAGGCGGCAATTGCGGCCTCTAGCTTTTCGCCTGCCATAATGCGCGCTGCAATTTTTGCAATTGGGCAACCCAGTGTTTTGGCAACAAATGGCACTGTGCGCGATGCACGTGGGTTTACTTCGATGATGAAGATTTCATCATCCATAATCGCATATTGCACGTTCATTAGGCCAACAACATTTAGCTCTTTTGCAAGCAATTTGGTTTGGCGCTCTAATTCATCAAGGGTCACTTCTGACAAGCTGTGCACTGGCAGTGAGCAAGCGCTGTCGCCTGAGTGAATGCCAGCTTCTTCTATGTGTTCCATAATGCCAGGTACCCAAGCATCTGTGCCATCGCTTAAGCAATCAACGTCTAACTCAATAGCATTTACCAAATAGCCATCAAATAGCAGTGGGTTTTTGTCGAGTAGTGTATCTACCTGCTTGTTTTGATCGTTTGGAAAACGACCTTTAATTTCTTCAGGCACAAGTTCTGCAACTGTTTTAGTTAGATATATATCTAGGCTTGCATTGTCGCGAATGACTTGCATAGCGCGTCCACCCAAAACATAAGAAGGGCGAACAACAAGAGGGAAACCAAGTGCGAGCGCAATTTCGCGAGATTCTTTCAGTGAATGCGCAATGCCGTTTCTTGGCTGTGTTAGTTCTAGCTTTTTAAGCAAGCCTTGGAAACGATCGCGGTCTTCTGCCAAATCGATAGCGTCTGGCGATGTGCCCAAAATTGGAATGCCAGCGGCTTCAATTGCACTTGCAAGTTTTAGAGGCGTTTGGCCGCCAAATTGCACAACAACACCTTCTAGCGTGCCTTTAGATTGCTCAAGTTTTAAAATCTCAAGCGTGTCTTCTACAGTGAGTGGTTCAAAGTATAGACGATCTGATGTGTCGTAATCAGTTGATACTGTTTCTGGATTACAGTTGACCATAATAGATTCGTAACCCGCATCTGCTAGCGCAAAGGCCGCATGACAACAGCAATAATCGAACTCAATGCCTTGGCCAATTCTGTTTGGACCACCGCCTAAGATAACCACTTTTTTGCGATCAGAGATTTCATCTTCTGATTGAAGCGCACCTGCAAAAGGTGTCTCGTATGTCGAGTACATATAGGCGGTTGGAGATGCAAACTCTGCTGCGCATGTATCGATACGCTTATAAACAGGATGCACATTTAGCGCATCGCGTTTTGCTGCAATGGTTTGTGCATCAGTGCCGGTAAGTGAGCCAAGACGTGCATCTGAAAAGCCCATTGCTTTTAGTGCGCGCAAATTTTCTTCATCTTGTGGTAGGCCATGCTCGCGCACGCGCTCTTCCATTTCGATGATGCCTTGCATTTGTTCCAAGAACCAAGGATCAATTTCGCAAGCTTGGTGAATAAGATCAATTGACCAACCTTGGCGGAACGCTTGAGCTACCATGCGAATTCTGTCTGGTGTTGGTGAGCCAATAGCAGCAGAAATTGCATTTTTATCATCGCCTTCACCAAGGCCAGGAATTTCGATTTCATCAAGACCTGTTAGATCTGTTTCAAGGCCGCGTAATGCTTTTTGCAATGATTCTTGGAAAGTACGGCCAATAGCCATGACTTCACCAACTGATTTCATGGCTGTTGTCAGGTTTGGTTTTGCGCCTGGGAACTTTTCAAATGTGAAGCGCGGAATTTTTGTAACAACATAATCGATTGATGGTTCGAATGAGGCTGGCGTTGCGCCACCTGTAATATCGTTGTCTAATTCGTCTAGTGTGTAACCCACCGCCAAGCGCGCCGCTACTTTTGCAATTGGGAAGCCTGTTGCTTTTGATGCAAGCGCTGATGATCTTGAAACGCGTGGGTTCATCTCAATCACAATCAAGCGACCGTTTTTTGGATTAACCGCAAATTGTACATTCGATCCGCCAGTCTCAACACCAATTTCGCGAAGCACGGCAATCGATGCATTACGCATGATTTGGTATTCTTTATCTGTAAGGGTGAGGGCAGGTGCAACTGTGATTGAGTCGCCAGTGTGAACGCCCATTGGGTCGAAGTTTTCGATTGAACAAATGATAATGCAGTTATCCGCTTTATCGCGCACCACTTCCATTTCATATTCTTTCCAACCAAGAACCGATTCTTCAATCAATACTTCTGTTGTTGGGGATGCATCTAAGCCGCCTTCAACAATTTCAAAGAATTCTTGTTTGTTATAAGCAATGCCGCCACCTGTGCCGCCCATTGTAAAAGAGGGACGAATAATGGCTGGTAAGCCAACGTCTGTTAAAGCATCTGAAGCAATGGCTAGTGCGTGAGCAATATAACGCTCTTTACGTTCGTGCTCTGTATTTGCCCATTCTTTTTTAAAAGTCGCCAGCTGCGCGGCGTCGTCTTTAAGTTCTTCAAGCTTGGCTGTATATTTTTTGCGATCTTCGTCTTTAATTTCAGTCGCATTTGCCAAGCGAGATTTTGGTGTGTCTAGGCCAATTTTGTCCATCGCATCGCGAAAGAGTTTTCTGTCTTCTGCTTTGTCGATAGCGGCGGCATCTGCGCCGATCATCTCAACGTCCCATTTATCGAGCGCGCCCATTTGTTTTAGTGACAATGCGCAGTTTAGTGCGGTTTGTCCGCCCATGGTTGGTAGCAATACCAATTTATCATCTGGGCGCTGCGTGCGCTCATTGGCAATAATTTTTTCTACCACTTCTGGTGTGATAGGCTCTATGTAGGTTGCATCTGCAAGATCAGGGTCTGTCATGATGGTTGCAGGATTGGAATTTACTAGAATAATGCGGTAGCCTTCAGCTTTTAGTGCTTTACAGGCTTGTGTGCCGGAATAATCGAATTCGCATGCTTGGCCAATGATAATTGGGCCAGCGCCAATGATTAGAACTGATTTAATATCGGTACGTTTAGGCATGGATGTTCTTCCAATTTAAAATTTATGTTTAGAGCCACAAATTACAATAGGTCTACGTAAAAAGCCGGGCAATATAATTGACCGGTGCGCAGAAATTGAATTGTTCGCTAAGTGTGCCTTATAGGCATAGTTTGATGCTTTTGTAACCCCTAATGTTCATGTTTTTTGGGTTTATAACAGCAATCAGAGTATTGAGTTGGCTAATGCTAAATTTGATCTATTTCTTCTAGCATTTGGCGCGTTTGTTTTAGGTAAGAACGGCTAACGCTTATGTTTGTCTCATTTGAAAGTGTGAGGTTTAAGCGACCATCTTTTTTGCTAAAATTTGTGATGTGCTCTTGCGCTATCCACCATGAGCGGTGCACTTGTTGCCCCTTTATGTTTGCAAGCTCTGAAACAGCATCTGCAAGTCTGATTAAAACCAGTTCTTTGCCCTTGGTTGTTGCGACCTCTACATAATGGTCTTGTGCGTTTAAACTTATAATGTCTTTGCCAAGTGCTTTTGAATATCTGGCATAAAAAGGCGAGGTGCTTGTGCTCGTGTCTTTTTGGGTGTCTTGATTATTGCCTCTTAAGGCATCGCCCAAAACAAAAAAGATAAGTGCAATGGGTACGGCGGTTAAATATACATCTGACAAAATTGAAGTGAAGTGCCACCAATCGACCTTATTTACTTTCACTATAAATGCATTGATGAAAAATACAGTTAAGCCAATGACAAAGCTTGCGAGTAAAATTGCAATGATGCGCGCTGTCCAAACGTTATACGATCTTTGCTCTAGAAATTTTGGTATGCTGATTAAAAGAAAAGACGCGACAGAAAATGTGCTAAGCGCAATGCCGCCCCAATAGAAGAACAATTGCAAAGGTGAGAAGTTTTGAGCAGAGCCAAACGGAGCTGATGCGCCTAAAATCACGATAATGGCTATCATGGTGATCCAAAACTTTGGGGAAGTGTAGATATTGCGCATTTCACGAAGCGTGAATTGCAAAACGGGCTCTTTCACGAATTTTCCTTTTGTTTTGCGTATGTTGGCTTTGGTAATTGAACTTGTTGGTTACAAATATCTTATTCGATAAGAAATATGAAGGATTTAGATATGAATTTCCAACTTTTGTTTGAGCAAAACCTAGCGGTGCAATTGCATATATTATTTGCGGTGGTTTCTTTTTTTGTTGGAGCGCTGGTTTTGTGGCGTCGCAAGGGCGGCAGCGCGCATAAGAAGTGGGGCAAGTTTTGGGTGTTTGCGATGGTTGGCACTGCGCTAACTTCGTTTTTTATAAATGAAATTAGACTGGTTGGCCCCTTTAGCCCAATTCACCTTATCTCGGCTTTTACTTTGTACTCACTTTATTTAGCTGTGATGCAAGCGCGCAATCGCCAAATAAAACTGCATGAGCGCTCTATGAAGGCAACCTATATTGGGGGCATGGTGATTGCTGGCGGCTTGGCCTTTATGCCTGGAAGACTAATGACCAAAATTACAATCGAGCCAACGCTGCTAAGTATCTTTGGTGAAAACACTCAAATTTATAATGAGATTAGCCCAACGCTGAATTGGGTCATTCCGATTGTTGGTGCGTTGATAGCATTTTTACTGGTTTTTAGAAAACAAATCATGGCGCGTGACTTTGTGAACTAGAGAAGTGCAGCCCAGTTTAGAGGCAAAAGCAAGAGACTAATAAAGGAAGAAGAATGTCAATTTTTATAAATCAGTTTTTTAGCAATACTCCCATTTGGGTTTGGCCTTTATTGGTGCTTTTAATAGCAATCGGCATTCGCTCTTCTAAAACCAGATATGCACCTATTGCGTTATTTTATGGCCTGCCATTTATGGGCTTATTGGGGCTAAATGGCATTTTGAGATTAGAGCACGTTTTGCTGGGTATAGCGGCTTATGCGCTGTCTATGCTTTTAGGGGCGCTTTATGGCTATCGCCTACAATCAGCGCTTATTTTGGGAAGAGCTGGTAATAAAGTTCACTTAAAAGGCGAATGGCTAACGCTTGTTTGTCTTTTGCTTATATTTGCCAGCAACTTTGTTAGCGGTGTATTGGGGGCAACAGCCCCCATGATCGCGGCGAGTGTTTGGTTTTGCATCTTGTTTTCTTTGGTTGTTGGCTTTGCAGGTGGCAGTTTTGTGGGGCGCTCTTTTCAAATTTTGAAAACCAAAGCGCTTAAATCGTGATTTTCTTAGAAAAGTTCAGCAAAAGTCTTTTCGCCTACCCAAGGTAATGCTAGGATTGGTCAAAATGTTAATTTGCTTTTTGGCTGATATTTATCTGGCTAAGTTATTGGGAGTACAGTTTTATGGACTGGAAAGGCCGTCGTAGAAGTACGAATGTAAATGATTCAAGAGGGCGCTCTGGTGGCGCTGGTGGTTTTGGCGGCGGTGGCGGTATGTTCCGTGTTCCAACTGGTGGCCGAGTAAGGCCTGCTCGCTCTGGCGGCATGGGCTGTGGCACGCTTATTGTGATTGGCGTAATTATGTATGCGCTTGGACTAAACCCATTGCAATTGCTGGGCGGTTTGGCAGGGGGCGGCTTAAGCCCGTCTTTGTCTCCATCTAATCAGCCAAGTGTAAATCGCCAAGTTGGCACAAATAGCAAGCCAGATGAGCAAACTGAATTTATGGAAGTTGTGCTTGGCTCGACTGAAGAGATTTGGACTAAAATTTTTAGAAGCTATGGTAAAACATATCAGCCACCAAAACTGAATATCTTTAATGGTCAGGTTAGGTCTGCTTGCGGACTTGCTTCTTCTGCTTCTGGGCCATTTTATTGCCCAGCAGATGATGACATTTATATCGATCTTTCTTTCTACGATACGCTTTCACGTCAATTTGGCGCAAAGGGCGATTTTGCTCAAGCTTATGTTTTGGCGCATGAAGTTGGACACCACGTACAAAATGTAATTGGCGTCTTGCCAGAGTTTAACCGTATGCGTTCGAGCATGGGTAAGCTTGAAGTGAATAAAATGTCTGTGAAGGTTGAGCTGCAAGCCGATTGTTTTGCAGGTGTTTGGGGACACTATGTGCAAGAGCAAGGTTGGCTTGATCGTGGCGATTTGGAAGAAGCGCTGGTTGCGGCTAACCAAATTGGCGATGATGCTATTCAAAAAAGAACGCAAGGCTATGTTGTGCCAGAGGCCTTTAATCATGGCACTTCAGAGCAACGCCGCACTTGGTTTAGTCGTGGATTTGATTCTGGTAGAATTGAATCTTGCGATACTTTTAGAGCGTCTAATTTATAACAATATCTTGGTAGATGCTTAAATAAAGCGGCGCTGATAGTGCCGTTTTTATTGTAAAGCGAATTGGGCTAAGGCGTGGAGTTTTTGTGGGAATAACATCTAAGTTTGGAACGTTAATTGCTGGCTTGTTGGGGGTTGGTGTTTTTAGCCAAGCACCCGAATTTACCCAGCAATATAAACAGCGCCTTGGCGGGGCTGTAAATGAACTTGGCATTGTTGTTTCTGATTTTGATAAAAATGCCAAGGATGCAGAACTTACAAGAGATGAAGCTCTGCAAAAACTAACAGGTTCTAGTGAGCAATTTGTTCAAGACCGTGGGCAATCTATGTCTGGCACAATTTCACGTTTTGAGCGGCTTAATAAGCAAAAGACAGAGTTCGAAAATTCTAATATATTTATGCAGCCAATATTACTGGCAAAGAGCCCAGATTTAGAATTGGTTGAGGGCACTTATGCGATCTATAAACCTGCTGTGCCGCTCACAGCAGAAGGCGGCGCCTATGGCGGTGTGGGTGGCTTGCTTGGGCTATTACTCGCGCGTTTTTTGCTATTGTTTAGGCGAAAAGAAAAAGACGAGTATGAGCTAAATGCACAGCCAACTGGGCGCGGTAAACAATCTCCATCTGATAAGGCGCTGGTTAAGCAAATTAATGCATCGCGCCGCCAAGAGATACGTGATCAAGATGCGCAAGATGATTTGGTCTTTAATGATGATGAAGACTTGCAAACAAATCAAAAGGTTAGAGAGCCTTTATTGCTCTCAAAAAACGTGCAAAATACTGGCTATAATGCACAAAGTAATGATGTGAACTTTGCAGGCGAAAACAACACTCTTGAAGATAGCGCTTTAGATCGCGTGCACTTTCGCCAAAAGCTGCATGGAGAAATTGATATTCATGGGCAAGTGGTGAAGCTAGCAAAAGCCAATACCAATAATAATTCCAATGCCAAGCCAAGCGTTGAGAAGCAGGCTGGGGCTTCATTTTCCAAGAGTAAGCTTAAAAAGATTTTTAAAGCGCCAAGAATTGTAAAATAAATGGCGCTCTATTTGGCAAAGCTGTTTTAAATTATATGCTTTAGATCAGGCGATCTGAATTAGGCGCGCTCAGCTACTTTTTCGATGCCATTTTGCACACGCATGAGGTTCACAAAACGCTGGAATAAATAGTGGCTGTCTTGTGGGCCTGGGCTTGCTTCTGGGTGATGTTGAACTGAAAAGATTGGTTTGTCTTTTACTTGCAGGCCGCAATTTGTGCCATCAAATAAAGAGACATGTGTTTCTTCAACGCCAGCTGGTAGTGTTTTAGCATCTACAGCAAAGCCGTGGTTCATTGAAACAATTTCAACCTTGCCAGTCGTGTGGTCCATCACTGGGTGGTTTGCGCCGTGGTGTCCTTGGTGCATTTTTGCCGTAGTTGCGCCAAGTGCTAGCGCCAACATTTGGTGTCCTAAACAAATGCCAAATACTGGCTTGCCTGTTTCGATAGCGCCTTGAATAGCGGCTACTGAATATTCGCCTGTGGCTGCTGGATCGCCCGGGCCATTAGATAGGAAAATGCCATCTGGGTTGTGACTTTTCACTTCTTCTGCTGTGGCATTTGCTGGCAATATAGTCAGCTTACAATTTAGACCCGCCAATAAACGCAAAATGTTACGCTTGATGCCAAAATCAATTACAACCACATGAAATGCATCTTCTTGGCGCGTGCCAAAAGATTTATCCCATTCCCATGGGCCTTCGTTCCAAGTGCCGGTTTGTGCGCTTGATACTGTTTTTGCAAGGTCTAGCCCCTCTAGCCCGTGCCACTTAGCAGCTCGTGCTTTTAGAGCTGGAATATCAAATTCGCCATTTTCATTATGCGCGATCACTGCATTTGCCATGCCTTTTTCGCGAATGAGCGAAGTTAGTGCACGCGTGTCGATGCCGCTAATAGCGATGATGCCTCTTTTTTGAAGCCACTCATTGAAATGGTCGCTTGAGCGATAATTTGATGGCTGAGTAATTGGTGCTTTAAATACAGCGCCAACAACACCAGAGCTTGAAGCCATGTTTAGTGTTTCAATGTCTTCATCGTTGCAGCCAATATTGCCAATGTGTGGGAATGTGAATGTAACGATTTGCCCAGCATATGATGGGTCTGTCAGAATTTCTTGATACCCAGTAATGGCTGTATTGAAGCAGACCTCAGCTTCTGCCACGCCTTGTGCACCGCAGCCATAACCTTCAACCAAGGTGCCATCGGCTAAGACTAGAAGTGCTGTGATTTTCTTTTTTTCCCATGGTTGGTTTTTTTGAGTTTTGCTATTTGTGCTCAAATTATCAGCTCCAGCTTGGCTTTAAAGTTTATGGCTCACATACATAGCCATTTTGGCATTGCATGTTTGGGTATGTTTTAAGCCGCAAATTTGCCCAAGCTCTTACTCCAAAGTGTTTGCTTTGGTGTAGCGCTAAGCGAAATTTATCATGTCGGCTAAAATGGCAAATTATTCTAGCTTGATGTAAATATCAACAGCATGGGCTTAAAAATATTATGTGCAATATCAGTTAGTTAGAAAAATAAATGTGTATTGCGTTTAGATTGCGCTGAGTTTGTGTATTATCTGGCAAAATGAATCTAAAGGACCTTTGCATGAGAAATACAATTTCTGCGGCTTTGTTGAAAGCGCAAAAAGAACAAAATAAGCGTCGAGTTACGACTTTAAGGCTTATAAATGCTGCTATAAATGACAGAGACATTGCGCTTAGAGGTAAGGGTAAAGAAAAGGCCGATGATGAAGAGGTCGTTGATATTCTGTCTAAAATGGTCAAACAGCGCGAAGAATCTGCAAAACTATATAAGCAGGGCGGTCGAGCAGAGCTAGAAACGCAAGAGCTTGAAGAGATTGCGATCATTAAAGAGTTTTTGCCAGAACAAATGTCTGATGAAGAGCTTGAAGGCGTGATAGGTGAATTGATTAGCGAAACTGGGGCTCAATCTTTGCGGGATATGGGCAAGATCATGGGTGTTTTGAAAAGTAAATATCGCGGCAAAGTTGATATGGGCAAAGCGGGCGCATTGATTAAGGCTCAATTGAGCTGATTAGCACAAAATATATAGGCAATTTTCGCATTTATGAATTGATAATGAGCATTATCTAAACCAGAGTTATGTTTGTGTCTCTATAGTGCAGTTTCTTTAATCGCCTTCATATGAAGTTCGTTTGCAATCTTTTGCAAAAGTTCATCTAGTTTGCCTACTTTTTTCTTAAAATCTTCCGTTGGTGTTTCTGATGAAAGAATGATCAGACTAAACCTATTGGGTGTTGAATGGACAGGGATGCAATATCCATCGTTGCCCAACCCATGAGCGAGCACGTCTTTATAAAAAGGTTTTTTTGAATCACGAAACTCTGGAAAATCAGACCAATAATAAGGTTTTACATGCCTGGCCACATGTTTGAGTACCGGATCTTTTGCTCCATATTGTTTGAACATGTAACGCACTATCCAACTTTTTGGGTAAGTGGTTTTGATAAAGGGTATTAGTGATGGCTTCGTGTGTTGTTTTAAATAA
>JBGCEA010000129.1:0-4443 GCA_045105915.1 Nitratireductor sp. | reverse complement strand
ACCTAAGCGCCAACCAGCTAAGTAAAGAAATATCCTACCCCAACGTTTTTATATTAAATCTTGACAGATTTGCTGAATCAATAAATGAATATGGTATCGTTTTCATATTTTGTGTGTGTTAGGAAAAATAAAATGAAATTGGCCCGTCTAAACCGTTTATTTGGAGCGTCAGGAAATTGTTTTGATGTCGCTATCGACCATGGAATGTTTAATGAAAAAACTTTTCTTGGTGGCATTGAAAATATGACAAATGCGGTGGACGTTGTCGCGAAAGCGGCACCAGATGCTATACAGCTGCCACCTGGAACTGCGCCTTTATTGCAATCTCGCCAAGGCAAAGACCGTCCAGCACTTGTGCTTAGAACTGATATTGCAAATGTTTATGGAACGCCACTTCCTAGCGTTTTGTTTTCTGAAGTTATAGATAAGCCAGTACAGCAAGCTGTGCGTCTTGATGCGGCATGTGTTGTTGTAAATCTGCTTAGTTTGCCCAATCAGCCTGAGGTTTACCGCCAGTGCGTGCGTAACATTAACATGCTCAAACATGAATGCGATTTGGCATCGATGCCATTAATGGTTGAGCCATTGGTTATGCAAGACAACTCTAAAGGCGGGTATATGGTCGATGGTGACATTGAACAAATCCTGCCGCTTGTGCGTCAGGCTGTTGAGCTTGGTGCCGATATCATTAAGGCAGATCCTTGCGATGATGTAAGCCAATATCACAAAGTGATTGAGATCGCTCAAAATATACCCGTATTAGTGCGCGGTGGCGGCAAGGTTTCTGATGAAGAAATTCTAATGCGCACAAAGGAACTGATGGATCAAGGCGCACGCGGCATCGTTTATGGCCGCAATGTAATTCACCATGAAAAACCCGGCGCAATGACAAGTGCTTTAATGGCCATTGTTCACGATGGCGCATCGATCAAAGATGCATTGGCTATGGTTGCTTAAAACATGAAAACTATTCGCTTTGGTATAATTGGTTGTGGTTTAATGGGGCGCGAATTTGCCTCTGCCGCAGCGCGTTGGCTGCACCTAAACGATAGCCGTGCGCGCCCAGAAATTGTTGGGGTTTGCGATGTAAATGAAGAGCTCATGGGCTGGTTTTCATCGCACCTACCAAGCGTAGCTCAAACGACAACAGATTATAACGAGTTACTGGCGAACCCTAATATTGATGCAATTTATTGCGCAGTGCCGCACGTTTTGCATGCAGATATTTATCCCAAAATTTTGGCCGCAGGTAAGCATCTTTTGGGCGAAAAACCATTTGGCATGGATGCAAAGCAAAACGCCACCATTGCCAAGACAATTAAAGCACATCCAAACCTTTTGGTCAGGTGCTCATCAGAAATGCCGTTTTTTCCGGGTGCTCAACGCGTGATAGATTTTGTAAAATCTGGCGCTGTTGGCGATATTTTAGAAGTCGAATCTGCATTTCTTCACTCCTCAGATATTAACCCCGATAAGGTGATTAACTGGAAACGCATGATTGATGTGAATGGCGAATATGGGTGTATGGGCGATTTGGGCATGCATGTGTGTCACATTCCATTGCGCATGGGTTGGAAGCCAAAAACAGTGCATGCAAGTTTAGTTAATCGCATCACCACGCGCCCCAATGCCAAGGGCGAGATTGTGCCATGTGAGACATGGGACAACGCTACAATTACGGGTCGTGTTGTAAATGAATCTGGTGACTTTCCACTCGTATTAAAGACATGGCGTATAGCACCTGGCGAATCTAACACTTGGTCTATTCGTGTTTTGGGAATGAAAGGCTCTGCCTTCTTCACCACTAAATCTCCGCGCCAATGGCAGTCTATGAATTATGAGGCAGGCGGAGCGCAAGCATGGAAAGTTGAAGACCTTGGCTATCAGTCACTTTTTCCTGCCATCACAGGGGGTATTTTTGAATTTGGATTTGCCGATGCAATTCAGCAAATGTGGGCAGCATTTATAGATGAACTTGCAGGCGGCGATGCGCGTGGTTTTTGTTGTGCAACGCCAGATGAGGCGCAAGACCACCATGCGATTATGACAGCGGCGCTGGCTTCTGGAAAATCAGGGCAAGTCCAAAATGTGGATTATACCTCATGAAGCGCGCTCTAATATGTCGAACCAATGAGAGGTTATAATGTCAGTGCGTTCAG
Source organism: Nitratireductor sp. (assembly GCA_045105915.1). Taxonomy (GTDB): domain Bacteria; phylum Pseudomonadota; class Alphaproteobacteria; order Rhizobiales; family Rhizobiaceae; genus Salaquimonas. The sequence continues at coordinate 2,284 of JBGCEA010000129.1, read as the reverse complement.
GCATAATTTGCGCGGGAAATTGGATTGTAGATATTGTCCACGATATTCCTGCATGGCCTGCAAAGTCTGACTTAGTTGTTATTTCAAATGAGTGTGTGGGTATGGGCGGGGGAGCGGCTAATGTAGCATTTAACTTAGCCGCTCTCCAAACCGGTTATTGCGTTTTGCCTATGGGTGCATTGGGGCAAGATGAACACGGCAGTAGTGCTATTAAGGCATGTGTTGATGTTGGCTTGCCAACCCACGGCCTATTACAACTTGAAGGCATCAGCACAGCGCATACACATGTAATGAATGTACCAGGCGATAGCCGAACATTCTTTTATTGCGCGGGTGCAAACCAGCACTTTGGCCCCGCAACTGTTTCTATCAATGCGCTTTATAAGCAAACACCACGCATTTTTTATTTGGGTTATCTAAACCTTTTGCCGCAACTTGACGAAGTACATGCAGATGGCCGAACAGGCGCTGCAAACTTGCTGGGGCAAGCAAGCGCGTTGGGCATGGAAACTTGTGTTGATCTGGTTTCTTCGCATAGCAAAGATTATGCCCAAACCGTATTTGCAACCTTGCCAGAAGTTGACTGGCTTTTCTTAAATGAAGTTGAAGCAGCGCGCGCGACGAATATAGAAATTGTCGGTGAAACTGATCGCGAAAATATGAAATCCTCGGCAGAAAAATTACTGCAAGGCGGTTTACGCAAAGGCTGCATTTTGCACACACCACAGCTAACCCTATGGAAAACGCATGATGAAGAACTCTGGTTTGGCGTTGAGCAAATTCCAAATTCTAAGATTATTAGTGCGGTGGGTGCCGGAGACGCCTTTGCAGCTGGCGTGTTGCATGGACTGCATGAAAATTGGTCGCCAAAAGACAGCGTTGAACTTGGAAACAAAATGGCTGCAGCTTGTTTGCGCGCGCCAACAGCAACAGGCGGCACGCCAAAATTAAGCCAGTTATAGTTTTAAGATTTTTTAGCTGTTGATTGGCGAAGGCTAAGCGATACTGGCAAAATTACATCTGCTGGCAATTTAGCATCAGGCGTATTTATCATTGTCAGCAAAGCAGTAATTGCTTCATGTGCTATTTCGTCAATTTGTTGTGCAACAGTTGTCACTGCTGGAAACACATAAGACGCTAAAGGCGTATCATCAAAACCAGTAACTGAGAGCTCATCTGGAACCTTAACGCCAACGGCGCGCGTTGCATGCAAAATACCAATCGCAGCAATGTCGCTTGTGGCTACAATTGCAGATGGACGAGGCGTTTTTTCAAAAACGCTTAAAGCAAGATCAGAGCAACTTTGAACACGGTGGTCGGCGCCTAAAACAATTTCTGGTTCAGGCAATCCAGCATCACGACATGCCTTTGAAACGCCTGCCGCTCGTTGTTTAACAGGCTCAGATTGAGCCGGTGCGCCAATAACAGATATATGTTTATGGCCTAATTCTATTAAATGGTTTGCCGCAAGTTGGCCTCCACCAAAGTGGTCGGAACTTACCAATGTCGCATTCATGCCCTCTAATTCGCGATCAAGCGCCAAGATAGGAATGCCCGCATCAGATAGTTTTGAAAATGCTTTAATATTGCTGCTAACCGATGCAACCATTACGCCATCCACTTGTTGGGCAAGTAGCATATTTATGTATTCGCTTTCATGGTTGATGTCTTCAGCAGTAGAACAAATCAGTGTTTGGTAGCCTTTAGAAAATAAGGCTTGCTCTAAGCGGTGAGCTAATCTGGCAAAAAAATCTACCTTGATAGAAGGCACCAAAATACCAATTAAATTACTACGCCCGCTTCGCATCATGCGCGCGCTTGCATTTGGTCTATATCCCAATTCTTTGATTGCTTTTTCTACACGTGCTCGCGTGGCATCTGCCACATATCCACTATTATTGATAACGCGCGATACTGTGGTTATGCCAGCGCCAGATCGTTGGGCAATATCTTTGATTGTCGTCATAGTGTGTTACCTCTTCGATCCGCACGACATTCTAAAACGAGTATAGCCTTGGCACAATCAAATATTGCGTTTGCCCCCTTAATGCATGGGCTCTATATGCATGGCACCAATATGTATGGAGCATTATGTAAAGGGTGTGTGAAAAGAAAACGCTAAAAGCGTTCTGCATCGAAAAGAGAGGCGCATAAGCATATATTTATTGTGAGCTTGGTGGCCGATAACAATGTTTAAGCAACAGCTTTAAACAATACGCTTTGATCGATTAAGTAGCGGTTAAACAATGGCAGACTAGCGCCGCCCAAAGCGCGTGCCCCATTT
>JBGCEA010000128.1:0-4420 GCA_045105915.1 Nitratireductor sp. | reverse complement strand
CGCCACATGTGTGATGAATTATGATGGTGCCATTGGGCACTTGGTGGGCGAAGAAAACAATGGCCTAAAAGCCATGTTTAAGATGATGAATGAAGCACGGTTGCAAGTGGCTATGCAAGGCCATGGCCAATCTGTGATCTCTTACCAAAATGCGGCAACTTATGCAAAAGAGCGCCTTCAGGGGCGCTCGCTTACAGGTGCTAAATTTCCAGATAAAGCCGCTGATCCCATTATTGTGCATCCAGATGTTCGGCGCAATTTGATGGACATCAAATCTTTCAACGAAGCTGCTCGTGCTTTCATTCTTTGGACTGCACTTAATAGCGATCTTAAAAACCGTTCAAAAGATGAAATTCAACAAGAAGAAGCCAGTGATTTACTAGAATTGCTAACGCCTGTTCTAAAAGCGTTTATTACAGATAAGAGTTTTGATAATTGTGTGAAAGCCCAACAGGTTTTTGGCGGGCATGGCTACATAAAAGAATGGGGCATGGAGCAATATGTGCGTGATGCGCGGATCATGCAAATATATGAAGGCGCAAATGGCGTACAAGCGCTCGATTTAGTGGGGCGTAAACTTGCCATTAACAATGGCCGATCGGTTAGATTGTTTTTCACTCGCATCAATGATTTTACAAAAAAGCATATGGCCAATGAAGCCATGCAACCTTTTTGCAAACCTTTGAGAGAAGCCAATAAGGCACTCGAAGCTGCAACACTTTGGTTGATGCAAAATGGTATGAAAAACCCAGACAATGCTGGCGCGGCCTCAACTGATTATTTACATCTTATGGGCCATGTAACACTTGGCTATATGTGGGCATTAATGAGCGAGGCTGCATTGCAAAAACTAGATGATGGCGATGCGGCAAATAAAGAATTTTATGAGAATAAATTGAAGACTTCGCTTTATTATTTTGACAGAGTGTTGCCACAAGTCCAAACTCATTTAACATGTATACAGGCAGGTTCTAACGCAATGATGGCCTTAGAGGCTGACGCGTTTTAATTTCACAAACATTGGATAGGATACACAATGGCAAAAGGGTATTGGATTGCGCATATTGAGGTGCACGATAGCGAACGTTATAAAGACTATGTTGCAGGTGCTGGCCCAGCATATAAAGAATTTGACGCTAAGTTTATGGTGCGCGGTGGTGCTAGTGAGCAATTAGAAGGCGATGCACTGGGCGCGCGCCATGTTGTTATTGAATTTGATAGTGTTGAAAAAGCCCGCGCTTGCTATGATAGCGACACTTACCAAAAAGCGCGTGAGCACAGACTAGCGGCTTCTGAGGGGCGCTTGCTTATTGTCGAAGGCGCATAACGCTTTTTCATTTTAGCTTGGAGACTAAATGACCAACGCATATATTTATGATCATGTTCGCACACCCAGAGGTCGTGGTAAAAAAGATGGCGCTTTGCATGAAGTGCCTGCGGTTCGTCTTTGCGCCAAAACGTTGCAAGCTTTAGAGGCGCGTAACGGATTTGATTCTAAAAATATTGATGATGTCATTATGGGCTGCGTTGATCCTGTTGGAGAAGCTGGCGCGGATATTGCAAGATCTGCAGTCTTTGAGGCTGGCTATGATAATTGTGTTCCTGGTATGCAAATCAATCGCTTTTGTGCGTCTGGCCTTGATGCGGTAAATCTAGGTGCGGCCAAAATTATTGCAGGCAGTGATGAAATTGTAATTGCAGGCGGTGTTGAATCAATGTCACGCGTTGGGCTTGGTGCTTCTGGCGGGGCTTGGCCTGTTGATCCAAGTGTTGCATTGCCAGCCTATTTCATGCCGCAGGGTGTTTCTGCAGATTTGATTGCAAGCAAATATGGCTTTTCGCGAGATGATGTTGATGCTTATGCGGTTGAAAGCCAAAAGCGTTCTGCGCATTCTTGGAGTGAAGGATATTTTCAAAACTCTATCATTCCAATTAAAGACCAAAATGGACTTTTGATTTTAGAGCATGATGAACACATGCGCCCAGACACAAACATGCAATCTCTTGCAGCGCTTGATGCAAGTTTTGTGATGATGGGTGAAATGGGTGGTTTTGATGCAGTGGCTATTCAAGCGCACCCAGATGTTGAAAGTGTCAATCATGTGCACCATGCTGGTAATTCTTCTGGCATTGTAGATGGTGCGGCCGCTATTTTGATGGGCTCAAAAGAAGCTGGAAAAACACTTGGCATTAAGCCACGCGCTAAAATTCGTGCCATGGCGAGTATCGGCTCTGACCCAGCGCTCATGCTTACTGGGCCCATTGATGTGTGCGAAAAACTATTCAAGCAAGCCAACATGCAATTGTCTGATATTGATTTGTTTGAGCTAAACGAAGCCTTTGCAGCTGTTGTATTGCGCTATATGCAACATTTTGAAATTGACCCAAACAAAATGAATGTTTGCGGCGGCGCAATTGCTATGGGGCATCCGCTGGGGGCAACCGGCGCGATGATACTTGGTACTGTGTTAGATGAGTTAGAGAGGCGCGATCAAAACATTGCGCTTGTGACTTTATGCATTGGCGCAGGTATGGGAACAGCAACAATAATTGAGAGGGTATAATGCCAAAAATTGATATTGAAAGCCTACCTATTAAAACTGGTTCTGGTTACCCCGCGCCATTTGATGAAGTCACCAAGGGTCGCTCAAAAAAGCAATTGGGAGATGCTGGTGGCTTAACACAATTTGGCATTAATCTTACAACAATAAAGCCCAATAGTGGCACAGCCATTCGGCACTGGCATGAAGAGCAAGATGAGTTTGTTTTTATCTTATCTGGCACAGCAACACTTGTTGAAGATGATGGCGAAACCACACTTAAAGCAGGCGATGCAGCCAGCTTTAAAGCTGGTGTTGCTAATGGACATTGTATCTTGAATAAAAGCGATGCAGATGTTGTTCTTTTAGAAATGGGCACACGCACTGACACTGAAACTGGCCATTACCCCGACATTGATTTGTTGGCTACAAAAGATGGCGACTCATATATATTCACTCACAAAGACGGAACGCCTTATTAATTTAGGCGTATAGTTTCATGGCTTATAAGCATTTCAAATTCGAAATAGACAATGATGGTATTGCGCTAGCGACACTTGATAGTCCTGATCGTTCGATGAACATTATCGATGCTGAGGTCATGCATGAATGGGAAGCGATAATAGATGAAGCCAGCCAAAATGACGCGATAAAGGGCGTTGTTATAACTTCTGGTAAAAAAGCATTTGGCGGCGGCGCTGATCTTTCTATGTTGCAAAACTGGTTAGAAAACTATCACGAACAAAAACTAATAGACAAAGAAGCAGCAACAAAAAAGCTGTTTGAAGATGGGCGCATATTAAGCCAACTTTACAGAAAGCAAGAAACCTGCGGCAAGCCATTTGTTGCAGCTATAAATGGCTTAGCCCTTGGCGGCTTTACTGAAATGATTTTGGCGTGTCATGCACGTGTTGTGGCAGAAGGGCTAGATGCCAAAATAGGCTTGCCTGAAGTTAAAATTGGTATTTTTCCAGGCGCTGGCGGTACGCAAAGATTGCCGCGCATCATTCATACTCAAGAAGCATTGCAAGCCATGTTAAAGGGCAGCAATATTATTCCCAAAAAAGCAAAGAGCTTAGGCCTTGCAAATGCACTAGTGCCATTAGACCAAATTGTTTCAACTGCTAAGCAATTAATTAATGATGGTTTAAGCCCTGTTCAACCTTGGGATCAAAAAGGCTTTAAAATTCCTGGTGGCAAAGTTTATTCGCCTGCTGGCTTTCAACTCTTTCCTGCGGCCAATGCCATCTACCGAAGAGAGACTTACGACAATTACCCAGGCGCGCGCGCTATAATGAAATGCGTTTATGAAGGGTTGAACCTTCCTATTGATTTAGCGCTACAAGTAGAAGCCAGATATTTTGCAGATGTTTTAACAACCACACCAGCCAGCATGATGTTGCGCACTTTGTTCCACTCTTTACAAGCCGTGAACAAAGGCATGAGACGCCCTAAAGATGCACCCAAAAGCGATATCAAAAAAGTTGGTATTATTGGCGGCGGCGGCTTTATGGGGGCTGGCATTGGCTATGTAAGCGCTAAGGCTGGCTTGGACATTGTTCTATTAGATCGCGATATACAAAGTGCAGAAAAAGGCAGAGCACATTGTGAAGCAATAGAAGATAAGGCCATTTCAAAAAGACGTTCAACGGATGCTAAAAAACATGCGCTTTTAGAGCACATTGAAGTAAGCGCTGATTATGCAAGTCTTGCAGATTGCGACTTAGTAATTGAAGCTGTGTTTGAAGATAGCGAAGTTAAAAAACTGGCTACCCAGCAAGCTGAAAAGCACATGAAGCTAGACGCTATTTTTGCATCTAACACTTCTACTATTCCTATTACTGATCTAGCAAAGAATTCAAAAGACGCTACCAATTTCA
>JBGCEA010000127.1:0-3130 GCA_045105915.1 Nitratireductor sp. | reverse complement strand
AATTCAGCGATTGAGCAAACTTAAGAGCAATAGCGCATAAATTGCTGCCTTTTGGCTTAAAACCACTCTAAATTGTTCATATAACTTGGCTAAAGCCCAGCGATTAGCGCATCTTGTTTAGCGCGTAATTTAACAATCGCAGAATTTGCATTCGGCTTGCAATTATCAGTTGTCAAAAGCGTGCCCTTTTTAATGTCTGATATGGCAACGCCATTATGCAACAAACCACAAGGCACGGCCTTTGCAGCAACTGCATCTTGTTTTGTCATGGTCCAAGAACGATAACAATATTCACCAACAGCGTCTAAGCTTTCACCCGCCTTAATGTCTTTTTTGGCAAGTGCGCAAACCTCGGCAACAGGCTTTGCAAGCGGCACCATGTCTGGCTTGCCATGCATCACAACACGTGCCGCCGTAAGCGGCACTTCTAATGAGGTTAAATGATAAGGGCGATGGAACGTATAATATGGCCCCTCGCCCATTTTAAGATCTGCCATGCGCTCGTGAATACGATCATGCTCAGCTTTGATAATAACAAAAATACCAGGCGACACGCCCTTGCCGATTGAATAATCAACACAGCCACTCTTTGACAATACGCCGCCATCAACTTTTGGAATAAGTGTTTTTGCCAACTCGCTAACGCCAGCTTTTGGCCCATGCATACCTGGAATATCTGGCACAAGCCCAGTTGCATTTGCAATGGCCGCCATTTCTACCATGGTTTTAGAACCATCAATAAACTCTACCAGCATGCGCACATTCATATTGCGCTGTGTCGCTTCTTTCATAAAATCGTCTGGCACAGCATCAAAATCGAGTGGGTTATTTTTGCCCTTACCAGCGCAAACCACAGAGTGTCCCATAGCTGTGACAAATTCAATAATTTCCATCGTAGAAGATGGCTCATCACCAGCACCCAAACTATAAATAACACCAGCCTTATCAGCTTGGTGTTTTAAATATGGGCCAATGCAAACATCTGCCTCAACATTCATCATGATAAGGTGCTTGCCATGCTCAATAGCACGTGTGCCAATTTGCGCACCTGCTTCTGGCACGCCAGTCGCATCGACAACAACATCAATCAAATCATTTGAAAGCGCTAAATCAAGGTCATGCGTTATCGCAACTTTACCCATTTCAATGGCTTGGCTTACCTTAGACTGCGTATTAGCCTCAACACTTATGTCATTGGTGCCATATGCAATTTCTAGGGCTTTTTTAGCATTTCCTTTTGTGCGCTCTAAAACTGCGCCCACACAAATGCCATCCATTTGGGCAACTTGCGTAAAAATATCTGTGCCCATTTCACCTGTGCCAACTAAGCCAATGCGAATAGGTTTTCCAGATTTTTCTCGTTCAGCCAGCTCGCTCGCCAGCCCCACAAGTTTTACGTTAGAAGGCATTTAGTTCCCATTCCAGCACAATAAATGAATGAGAAGCACTTACACCACCCTCAAAATATTGCAATTGCACGCTTTATCATTTCACCAGAATTTATGATCTAATTTTAACAACCAGCGCAAAAATCTATTTCTCTTTAACATCAAACCAAGCCAAACCATTACACGCCAAAGTCTCATTATTTGATAAAATACATCAAGAATAATGATACAGTCTTGGAGAGTTCAATGGATATCGAAAAGTTTTGGCCAGCAGGCGCTAAAGACAATACAATTGAATTATTGAGCCACAAATATTGCAGCGATGGCATTTCTTTAGATTTAGATGGTTTATTGAAAGACCCGCTGTCTGGCAAAATAGCATTGGTGAGTTCGTTTGGAACAGAAGCGGCTATGCTTCTACATATGGTTGCACAGACAAAATCTGAGATCGATATTTTATTCTTAAACACTCAAAAGCATTTTCCTCAAACGCTAGAATATCTAGAAACCCTGCAAACAAAGCTTGGTCTAAAAACGCTCAAAATATTAGAGCCAGATCCAAAGCTCATAGCGCAAGAAGATCCCAAGGGTAACTTGCATGAAACCAATCCTAATATGTGCTGCACAATTAGAAAGTCGTTTGCATTACAAGATGCGCTGGTGGACTATGATGGTTGGATTACAGGACGAAAACGTTATCAGGGAGGCGAGCGCGCAAACTTGGCCTTTATTGAACGTGAAGGCAAACACCTAAAAATCAATCCACTTATTCACTTCACGCCAGAAATGATTAAATGGTATTTTGAAAAGCATACACTTCCAAAGCATCCATTGGTGGCAAAAGGCTATAGTTCAGTTGGTTGCATTCCTTGCACACAACCAACAAAGGATGGTGATGATCCACGCTCTGGGCGCTGGGTTGGCATTGATAAAGTCGAATGTGGCATTCACCTAAGTCCTGGTGGCAGCATTAGCCGCACATAAATTTGATCTTTAAACCAAAAGACAAACGATCAAATTTTTAAAGTGCGCCACCAGCTTTTACTTTCGATGATTACTTTTTCGATGCCAGATTGCTTTTGCCATTTACGGCCAATGTCTTGCACCAAAAGACCATCATCTGCAGCCCTTAAAAACTTAGCTTTAAAGGGCTTTACATAAGCTTCTAACTTAGGATTTACGCCTGAGTAAAATTGCTTTTCAGGATCAAAATTAACATCCATCAACTCAGCACATTGTCGTAAAAACTTGCCATCCCAAAAAGAAGGGCTCGTTGAAAAATATGGTTTTTCCCTATTTTCAGATTTCTTTAGATGATACCATTTTTTGCGTAACCTTGGGAAAAAATATTTCTGCGAGCCTCTTACATGTTTTTCTACATGTAATGGAATAACCGATCTAACTTGATCATCAAAATTTTGAAACACCATATCGGGTGTTATCTCATCAAGTGCAATCCAGTCATCTTCAAGTAATAAAACGCATTCTGCCTTTGTATGTTGCCATAGTCTCTTTTCAGCAGCCGTAAAGTTGGCAACTTGTGGGCGAAACACCGTTATTTCTTTAAAATATTTACGAGCGATGGCTTCAACTTTATCGCGTTCGGCATCCACCTCAGCATTGGCTTTTTTAAAAATCTTAGAATCTTTTACAAAGAATGGATCAATGTTGATGAACACTTCGTTCACATCAAAATTTTGGAACACCTTTTCCTGAAATGAGGACAGCGTTTTTTCTAAAAG
>JBGCEA010000126.1:0-3335 GCA_045105915.1 Nitratireductor sp. | reverse complement strand
TGCCTGTTATGGCTCTGCCTTTAAATTCATTATCTAGATAAATATATACAGTAGAGCCCGGCTTTGCAGCGCCAGCGATATAATAAGCATTGGCTTCTACATCTACTGCGTTCACCAATATTGGCGTGCTTGATACTATGGTTTCAAGTTCAGGCTTAGCTGTTGGTGTCTCTTCTAGCTTTGTAATTTTGGTATTTTGGTTTTCTTCAGAGCGCGTGCTCGTGTCAAATCTTGAGGTTGGCATTTGCAATATTTTAGACGCCTCGCCTGGCGTTGAAAGTAGAACGATCATCTCTTCTTTATTTTCAGGTAATACAATAACGCCAGAAACCGCAGATGTGATTTGAGTTTTTGGATCATCACCAGACTTTACAATCAACTCATGATCCCCTTTTTTGAGTGGCTCATCAAAGATAATCACATAGTCGCCAGTCTTGTTCGATCTACCCTTTGCAACCAATGCACCGCCATCAAAAATGTTAATAGCTGTATCTGGCTCAGATTGACCAGCAATAACCACAGAACCATTTGGCTCTACACGCAATAGGTCAATCGTTGGCGTTCCATCATTTGGCTTTTCTGGTAGCGCTTCTGGCGTGCTTTGGGGGCTTACTTTTGAACTCTCATTTTGTGTAGCAATAGGCTTATCAATAATGGCTGGCTTATTTTTAGATGCGTCTTTTACATCTAGGCTTGCCATTTCTTGATTTTCAGATTTTTCAGTATTCTCGGTCGTTTGTTTTTGTTCAGCAGCTTGATTTTCAGTATTTTCTGGCGCACTCACTTTTGCATCATCAGTTGCAAGGGCCATTGTTTCATCTACCTTGTCTAACAATTGCTTTGCGAGTTCTTGTGCACCGCTTGTCATTTTTTCGACAACGCTATTTAGACCATCTGTTGCAGTGCTATCATCTTTTTGCGCTATCTTATCTTGTTCAGGCGCTTTATCAGCTGCAATAGTCTGCTTTTCTGAATCTGACTTTTCTGGAGCATCTGGATTTTCTGGCTTGTTAGCCAATTGAGTATCAGTAGAATTATCAGCTGGCTTTTGCTCTGATGCCTGCTCTTTATCAGCAGATGGCATTTCAAGATTTGGTGCTATTTCAGGGACAAGCGTTTGTATTGAATTTTTGGCATCTTTAAACTTGGCAACGATGGCTTGCGCCATTGGAACGCCCTTTTCGTTTTGGGTGAAAAGGCCAACGAATACCGCGCCCACCACGCCCAAAGAAATGAAAGATAATGCTTTTGCTTGACTAGGTTTTTTATCTGCCATCTCGCCCTTTACTCACTTTACTAAACTAAATGCACAATAATTGTATATTCATAAAATATTGTGGCACAAAAAACGTCATTCGTCACGTGTGTAGCGACATTGTGATGATTGCCTGTTAATTTCTAAAAAAAGCAGATTCGTTTATGCTTAAATACCACCAACACATAAGTGCTAACGTTAGGAATAATTATGGCGAGTATAAAATCTATTTGTGTCTATTGCGGCTCACAACCTGGCAATGATCCAGCATTTATGCAATCTGCTCGCACACTTGGACAAAGCATAGCAAGTGCTAATCTTGAACTTGTTTATGGCGGGGGCACTTATGGCATAATGGGCGAAGTGGCTGATGGTGTTTTAGATGCAGGTGGGCGTGTGACTGGCATTATTCCAGATTTTCTTCTTGGTCGTGAAGGCCGCAATGAAGATTTGGACAAGTTAAGCGAAGTGATTGTGACACCAGACATGCACACGCGAAAGCAAACAATGTTTGAACGCTCAGATGCTTTTGTCACGCTGCCTGGAGGCATTGGCACGCTAGAAGAAATTGTAGAAATCATGACATGGGCGCAATTGGGCAGACACGATAAGCCTATGGTTTTTGCAAATGTAAATGGCTATTGGGACACTACATTTGCGCAATTGCAAAAAATGCGCGAAAGCGGCTTTTTACATTCTGAACAAAACCTAAAACCACTTATAATTGATGATGCTTCGCAAATTGTGCCATCACTGCTAGCGCTTTAACCGTTAGTATTTTCGCTTTTTTATTTGGCATTTTGTTGTTTTATGGCCGAGCTTGAAAAGATCGCTAGCGCAATCCAAATCAATACAAAGGCAGCAAGTTGCCATTTATCAAATGGCTCTCCAAATACAAATAACCCCATAGAGAATATCAGCGTTGGCGCAATATATTGCATGAGCCCCAAGGTTGATAAGCGCAAGCGCTTGGCGCCAAACGCATAGAGAATGAGCGGAATAGCCGTTATAGGGCCACAACCTAACAACAATAATGTGTTGCTGGTGTTAGTAAACAAGTGCCCCTCGCCGCTTAGTTGCAGCCAAGTTATAAATGGTAGAGCAACTAATGATAGCAACAACACCTCAATTAAAAAACCTTGTGTTGGGCCAACATCAATTGTTTTTCTGATAAAGCCATACATTGCAAAAGTTACCGCGAGAGACAGACCAACCCACGGAAATACGCCAGTTTGTACCGACAATAACACGACGGCCATTGTAGCAAGTGTAAGCGCAACCAATTGCGCCCTCGTAAAGCGCTCGCCTAAAAACAATGCGCCAAGCGCAACTGACATGAGTGGGTTTATATAATAGCCAAGCGCCGCCTCTATGGTGCGCTCTACTGCAATTGCCCAAACATAAATGCCCCAATTGACTGAAATAATGGCAGCTGAGAAAAATAGAATGCCTAGCTTTTTAGGACTTTTGAGCGTTACTAAAATATCTTTTGTGCGGCGCAAATAAATCAGCAAAATGCCTGCGACTGGCAAAGACCAAAATGCTCTATGCGCCACAACCTCTATTGCAGGAATATGATCTACGGCTTTTAAATAAAGCGGTAAGAAGCCCCATATGAAATATGCAAAAAATGCGAAGAAAAAACCGCTTCTTGCGGTTGCTTTTTCTTGTTCTTTTTGTTGCGCTGCAAGTTCAAGGGGCGTCATTAGACGCCAGCCTTTAAGAGCTTATAATTCATAGAATCTACCAGCGCCTGAAAAGATGCATCTATAATATTGTCTGATACGCCAAGTGTTGTCCATCTATTACCAGCAGCGTCACCACTGGTTATAAGAACACGGGTAATGGCCTCTGTACCGCCATTTAAGATACGCACTTTATAGTCGATCAATTCTAGATCAGAAATTTTATCTTGATAGATGCCCAAATCTTTACGCAATGCTTTGTCTAATGCGTTTACTGGGCCAATACCCTCTGCCACAGAAAAGTGCTCTTTGCCCTCAACTGAAACTTTCACGACAGCCTCAGACACTGAAGTCAATTCGCCAAGCGCGTTGAAACGGCGTTCAACTTGAACCTT
>JBGCEA010000125.1:0-5264 GCA_045105915.1 Nitratireductor sp. | reverse complement strand
TTAAACCAAGTGCAGAGGCTGTGATTTTGCCAATAGCGGTTTTGCCACTTCCCATCATGCCCACAAAAACAAGCGATTTGCCACCTAATGATTTTACAATTTCATTAAGGTTGGGCGTTTTTACGCTTTTTCCAATTGTTTGGGCTGGGTCCGTTTGGTTGGTCATTTGCTTGCTATTGTAATGCACTTTTTGTGCAAATTGAGGTTTGTATATATATTGTTGAGTGTTTTAGCATAAGAATTTGATATTTGCTGAAATAAGGTTGGATTTATTCATATTTTTTTGCGCTTTATTATTGGCATGAAAAAGTGTAATTTCGGCGTTCATTACAAATGAGCGGATAGTACAGGATAGTAAATGCCAAGTTTGATTAGATTTATCGTATTTTGCGCAGTGATAGCTGGCTTGGTATATGGCGGCATGTTTGCACTTGTGAACTATGTAGAGCCTAAGCCTCGCGAAGTTCAGGTGCGCGTGCCTAATGATATTCTCAATAATAATTAAATTATAAAACCTGAACGCTACAATACAATCTGGGCAAGCATTTGAGCAGTTTAGAGCGAACATATCATTTAATAGAATCATTCTTGGAGATGATGGCGGCTGAACGCGGCGCGAGTGAAAACACGCTTAGTGCTTATAATCGTGATTTAGAGCGGTACAGTAATTTCCTTTCTCAAAATAATCTGTCGCTTGATAAATGCGAGAGTGAGCATGTGCGCAGGTTTTTGCAAGGCGCGGCAAAAGAGGGGCTATCTGCCTCTTCGCAGGCTCGTTTGCTCTCTTCTGTGCGACAGTTGCATAAATTTTTATTTGCAGAAGGTATTCGATCAGATGATCCAAGCACGGTAGTTGAAGCGCCAAAGCAAGGGCGCTCTTTGCCTAAGGTTTTGTCTGTAAATGAAGTTGAGCAACTCGTGAATTTGGCGGAAGATGAGGCAAAGCTGGAAGCGCAAAAAGCGATAGACAAAAAGAGCCGCTCGAAAGTGGTGAAATTAAAAGCGCGCCGTCTGCATGCATTGCTCGAAACGCTTTATGCAACTGGGTTGCGCGTGAGTGAACTTGTTAGCTTGCCGTTGGTTGCAGCAAAAACAGATGCACGGTTTTTGAGTGTTGTAGGTAAAGGCGAAAAAGAGCGTTTGGTGCCATTATCTGCACGCGCCAAAACGGCAATGGCTGAATATTTGAATTCCACAAAAGACATTTACCCTGAAAATGATAGGCGGTTTTTGTTTCCTGCAAATTCAAGCGAAGGGCATTTTACGCGCCAGGCCTTTGCGCGTGATTTAAAAGGTTTGGCTAGAAAAGCTGGCATTTCGGCGCAAAAAATATCGCCGCATGTGCTTCGTCATGCGTTTGCCAGCCATTTGTTGCAAAATGGAGCGGATTTGCGCGCTGTGCAACAATTATTGGGTCATGCAGACATATCTACAACACAAATTTATACCCATGTGCTTGATGAACGTTTGCGAGAATTGGTTGAAGAAAAGCATCCGCTTTCAACCACGCTTAATTCTGTAGACAAATAGGGGCTTGGTTAACTTGAATTCAAGTTTTAGGTGGTCTAAAACCCGCCAGTCCTTGACTCTTAACTGGCCACTGGTCAGAGTTGAGAGAAGATTATAATTTATTATTTTGCCTTTAAATATTCTAATTTTAAATGCAAAATTAATTGAGAAAACTATACAAAGTAACCACTCTAATAAGCAAAGAAGCGAAATAAAAATGCGTCTATATCTCGATTTTGAAAAGCCCGTAGCCGATATTGAAGGCAAAATTCATGAACTGAGAAATGCTGATGGTGGTGAAGAAGGTGTAGACCTTATTTCTGAAATTCAAAAGCTTGAAGCTAAATCTGAATCAACCCTTGAGGGCTTGTACCAAAAGCTGACGCCTTGGCACAAAACGCAAATTGCAAGACACCCAGATCGTCCGCATTTTGTTGATTATCGCAAACAGCTTTTCACTGATTTTGAACCTTTAGCGGGTGATCGCTATTTTGCAGAAGACCATGCGCTAATTGCTGGTTTTGCAAGATTTGATGGTGAGCCAGTGGCAATTATTGGCCAAGAAAAGGGCAATGACACGCAGTCTAGATTGAAGCACAACTTTGGTATGGTGCGCCCAGAAGGCTATCGTAAGGCTGTTCGTATTATGGAATTGGCGAACCGCTATGAAATTCCAATTATTACTTTGGTAGATACTGCTGGTGCTTATCCTGGTGTTGGCGCAGAAGAGCGCGGACAAGCTGAAGCTATTGCACGCTCAACAGAGGCATGCCTAAATTTAGAAGTGCCTGTTGTGACAGTGGTTATTGGTGAAGGCGGCTCTGGCGGCGCTATAGCTATTGCGACCGGTAATAAGGTTTATATGCTTGAGCATTCTATTTATTCAGTTATTTCGCCAGAAGCGGGTGCTTCAATTTTGTGGCGTGATGCAGGTAGAGCACAAGATGTTGCAACTGCTATGAAAATTACAGCGCAAGATTTGCAGCAGCTTGGGGTGATTGATGGCATCATTGAAGAGCCTGTTGGTGGAGCGCACCGCGATGCGAAAGAAGCTATTCGCTCAACTGGCGGTGTTATTCGTTCTTCTTTGGCTGAATTGTCTCAAATGGATGGTAAAGCCCTTAAAGAAGCGCGCCGCGATAAGTTTTTAGCCATTGGTAGAAACCTTTCTTAATACGTTTAGTTAGGGGCTTTTCTTTTTGTTGTTCAAGATGACAAAACTGTTACTGGTTTTGGGTAACGCATTATCAATATAATGGCATTAATCTCAACTGAATCGATTTTAGTTTGGGCAGGAGTTAATTGGTTTTAAATGCGTAATGTTGGGCAGAAAATTGATGAGGCAAAAGCCTTTGGCAAGCGCGCTTTAGCGCCAAAAGCTGTATCAAAAATTGCTGGTTTATTTGCGCTTGGCTTTTTGTCTTCTTGTCAGGGTGGCTTAGATTCTGTTCTAAATGTTGCTGAAAAGCCGCTTCCCACGCATTTACTTCGTAAAATGAAAGCAAAGGACATGTCTAAGACAAGTCCTATTATGCTTCGCATTTTTAAAACAGAAAATGTTATGGAAGTGTGGAAAGCCAAAAAGAATGGCAGATTTGCGCTTTTAGAAACATATGAAATTTGTAAGTGGTCAGGAAAATTAGGCCCTAAATTTAAAGAGGGTGATAGACAGGCGCCAGAAGGCTTTTATCAAGTTGGGCGCCCTCAAATGAACCCCAATTCTAAATATCACCTCTCGTTTAATATTGGTTTTCCCAATACCTTTGATAGATCGCATGGGCGTACTGGCACACATTTGATGGTGCATGGGGCTTGCTCCTCTGCTGGTTGTTATTCGATGACAGATGAGTTGGTTGAAGAAATTTATGGCTTAGCGCGTGAAGCGTTTAAGGGCGGTCAAAAAAAGTTTCAGGTGCAGGCTTATCCATTTAGAATGACGCCAGCCAATATGGCTAAAAATGTTCAGCACCCTCATTATGATTTTTGGAAGATGCTGAAAGAGGGTTATGATCATTTTGAGATCACTAAATACCCTGTGAAGGTAGATGTTTGTGAAAAGCGCTATTCTTTTAATCGCATTGCAAATGAGGGCGAGAAGTTTTCTTCAAAAGCTGTGTGCCCACAAGTTACAATGCCAAACAGTTTGCTGCTTGCTTATTCTCAAAAGAGAAGTTCTGAAATGGAAGCCTTTTCGAAGGCGCTTAATTTGCGCCAGTTAAGCGCAAAGGTTAAGGGCGAAGCACTTTCGCTTACACCTTCTCAAATGACTTTAGTATCTAAAGCTACTGAGATATTGCCGCCGCCAACACCAAAACCGGTTGTTGTGCCAGAAGCGCCAGCTGTGAGCACTGCGCAAAATGCTGAAGTAGAAGCAGGAGCAAATCCACAAACGCAGGTTTTATCTGGCGCGCAAAACAATGCGTTGTTTGAGGCACAAAACAATGCGGCAAATACTGGCGCTGCGCAAACTAGCCAAAACAACCAAAATAATCAAAGTAACCGAAGTAACCAATCTGCGGTTGCTGCACAAAATCAAAGCAGCGCACCTGCTGCAGCTCAGCAGGCACAAAATGGCCCTGAAATTATTTTGATACAGCCATTGCCGCGCGGAAATGCAATTCCAATTCCGCTACCGGCAAATCGCTAATAATCGCTTTTATTAAACGTATTTGCCGTGGCAATGTTTGAACTTTTTGCCAGAGCCGCATGGGCATGGGTCGTTGCGACCTGTTGAAAGCCATTCTTGTGGAATTTCTTCATCTTCGCCAATCGGATCCTGCCCTAAAGCTTGCGCTTGGTTTAGACTTTGGCTTTCTTCGTTAGTTACAACATCCACGCGCGACATTTGTGTTGTTACTGTCTCGCGTAAATTTGAAAGTAAGTTTTGGAAGAGTTCAAAGCTTTCGCCTTTATATTCTTGCAGTGGGTCGCGCTGCCCATAGCCTCTAAAGCCGACTACAGAGCGCAAGTGATCTAGATTAACCAGGTGCTCTCTCCATAATCCATCTAGCGCTTGTAGCGTGATTGATTTTTCTACGTATTTAGAAACATCTTCACCAAAGCGTTCTGATTTTGTGTTGGCTGCTTCTGTTGTTATTTTTGTGATGCGCTCAACAATGTCTTCATCTGCAATGCCTTCTTCTTGCGCCCATTCATCAACTGGTAAATCCATGTTGAAGATTTTAGCAACGTTTTCTTTAAGGCCTGCAACGTCCCATTGTTCTGCATATGCTTTTGGTGGAATGTGTGCTTCTACCAATTCTTCGATCACTTCTTCACGCATATCAACCACAGTTTCTGAAATGTCTTCAGCTTTCATGAGATCTTTGCGTTGCTCAAAAATAACCTTACGTTGGTCGTTCATCACATCATCAAATTTCAGTAAGTTTTTACGAATGTCGAAATTGCGTGCTTCAACTTTTTGTTGTGCTTTTTCTAGCGCCTTATTAATCCATGGGTGAACAATGGCTTCGTCTTCTTTAAGGCCTAATTTTTGTAGCATTCCGTCCATGCGGTCTGAGCCAAAAATACGCATGAGATCATCTTGCAATGATAAGAAGAATTTTGAGTGGCCTGGATCACCCTGACGACCAGAGCGCCCGCGCAATTGGTTATCAATTCTGCGGCTTTCGTGGCGCTCGGTGCCCACTACATATAAGCCGCCAGCTGCTTTTGCTTCTTCTTTTAGCTTTTGAACTTCTGCAGTGATTTTTTCTTGCTTAGTTGTTTTAGCTTTGCCTTCTTTCATGTCAGCC
>JBGCEA010000124.1:0-7568 GCA_045105915.1 Nitratireductor sp. | reverse complement strand
GCTAAGCCACCATTTTTCAGCTCTACATTTTCAAGAAAACTAGCCGCGTGAATTTGGTTTGTTAAAAGAAAAGCAAATGTAGTTCCAAGTAAAAGTTTGGAAAAAACTATTTTACGCGACATTCGGTTTCCTTAAATTTCTCAGCGAAAGAGATCGCTATCTTGATATTGATTCTATACTGCACGCATCAGACAAAATTCTAGCACTTCAATCAAGGCTTGTTTGTGCTTACTATCTTCAAATGTTGCTAAAGCATCGCCCGCAACGTCACAATAATGCCTTGCACGTTCAACTGTGTCTTTAATTGCGTTATGCTTAACCATCAAAGCCATGGCTTTTTCAAGGCGCTCATCATCTGTTTTGTTGTTCTCTATTGAGTCTTTCCAGAATTTGCGCTCTTCATCGTCTCCGCGTCTATAACAAAGTAGAACGGGCAGGGTAACTTTACCCTCTCTAAAATCATCGCCAATATTTTTGCCAAGTGCCTTAGCAGAGCCGCCATAGTCAAGCGCGTCATCGATCAGCTGAAATGCAAGACCAAGATTAGTGCCATAGGCACGAAATGCGCTGCGCTGTGCTTTGTCAGATTGCGCTAGAATTGGCCCAACTTCAGTAGCAGCTGAAAACAATGCAGCCGTTTTGGCTTTCACCACTGCCATATATTCGTCTTCAGTTGTTTCTAAGTTTTGCGCTGTTGCCAGCTGCAGTACTTCGCCTTCTGCAATTACGGTGGCCGCAGTAGATAATACATCAAGCGCAGGCAGAGATTCAGCTTCCACCATCATTCTAAAGGCTTGTCCAAGCAAATAATCGCCAACCAAAACACTGGCCTGATTGCCCCAAACCATTCTGGCAGAAGCTTTGCCGCGACGAAGATCACTCTCATCGACCACATCATCATGCAGCAGTGTTGCTGTATGCATAAATTCAACGGAAGCCGCTAATGTTACATGGTGTTCGCCTTCATACTGGCACATTTGCGCTGCTGCAATTGTCAGCATTGGGCGCAGTCTTTTGCCACCAGAATCGATCAAATGGCGCGCAACCTCCGGAATCATTTCAACGTCAGAACCGGCCTTTGACAAGATAAGTGAATTCACCTTTTCCATGTCAGCTTTTACCAGCTGAACCAAAGGCTCTATGCTAGGTTTTTTATCGCCCGAATTTCTTGCTTCATCAATTGATACTACGACACCAGACATGGGTGAATTCCTGTTATTATATTTCTTGGCATTTAAAGTGCCGTATTTAATTCATATATACAAGCGGACTGAAAGTCACACCAAATAATGAAAGCAAATATATAATCATTTAGTCGTGTTTGTATGAAATATACACTTTCATTGCCGGGATTATGATAAGCTTTGACATGACAAATTGATAGTCACATTTTGATAACTGCTTCGTGACCAATGGTGAGTAAGTATTACTTGCGAATGCACTATGTAAGTGCATATTTATGTGCAAGCAGGATTGAAAGATAGACTGAGCGCAAGAATTTAAGAAACACAGAAGATAAGGCAAAGGAAAACAAGTTGGAAGAATTACTGCAAACCAACGATGTGGTTCTTATCTCTTTTGTTCAAAGCCTGCTAAAAGACCAAGAAATTTATTGTGTCGTACTCGACCAACATATGAGCATGCTAGAGGGCTCGCTTGGTATGATACAAAGACGCATAATGGTGGATGCAGAAAAGCACACGCAAGCACGAAGACTGTTAGAAGATGCAGGTCTTGAAGCTGAGTTAAACGAACTAGGCAGAAGGTAAAATGTTAAATATTAAAAGCACTACAAATTACCCGTCGAGTTCTGATGTGAGCGAAGATGATTTTTTCAAAGGCGAATTTGCAGTTATTCAACCAAAAGACAAAGGCCATAGATCGGGTCTAGATGCTTTGCTTATTGCAGCAGGTGTGCCGCAAGATGCCAAAGGCGTATTGGTAGACCTTGGCGCTGGTGCTGGCGTTGCTGGCATGGCGGCAGCTTGCGCTAATGAAAATTTGCAAACGCTATTGGTTGAAAAAAACAAAACCATGCTTGAATTTGCCCGCAAGAATATTGTGCTTAGCAAAAACAGTCATTTTTCTAATCGTCTAAAAGTTTTAGAAGCAGATGTCATGCTAAGCGGTTTAGAGCGCGAAAAAACGGGTCTTGTGCCCAATATGGCAGATTATGTCATTATGAACCCTCCCTATAATCATTCAGGCCAGCGTGTTTCTCCAGACGCACTAAAAGCAGAAGCACATGTAATGGGTGTGTCTGGCCTTGATAGCTGGATGCGTACTGCTGCTGCCATTTTAAAGCCTGGCGGCATTTTGATAATGATTTATCGAACAGAAAAACTAGGCGAGGTGATTGCGTGTTCAACAGGTCGCTTTGGCGATTTATCTATTGTGCCCATTCATTCAAAAAAAGATGAGGCAGCAAAAAGATTGGTTGTTGCAATGAAAAAGGGTTCAAAAGGCCCACTAAAAATTCACAGCCCAATCGTGATGCACAATAGCGATGGCACGCCAACCCAAATGGCAGATCAGCTTTTAAATGGTGAAGCACGCATTTCATTTGGTTAGGCTATAGCTTCGTCAAACATTCAAATGTATTTTGAGTTATTATAAAATCACAGATAAAACTTGAAATTTGCCACGATTATCTCCATTTGAGTGTTAGCAAAAATCATTATAATTTTAGATCAAGAGCGACACATGAAATTCTCAAAAATACTGCCTGCTAAATTTCGTAAGAATGAAGTTAAAATTCCTGTCGTTCGTTTGCAGGGCGTTATTGCCGCTGGTGGCAATTCTCCTTTTAAGCAAAACCTAAATTTAAGCGCAGTTGCAAGCCAGCTAAAGCAAGCTTTTGAAATGAAAAAAGCACCTGTTGTTGCAATTTCAGTCAACTCACCAGGTGGCTCGCCAGTGCAATCAAGGCTGATCTACTCGCGCATTCGCGAATTGGCAGATAAGCACGATAAAAAAGTGTTGATTTTTGTAGAAGATGTGGCCGCATCTGGTGGCTACATGATCTCTCTTGCAGGTGATGAAATCATCGTAGATGAAACATCAATTGTTGGCTCAATTGGTGTTGTTGCTGCCACTTTTGGTTTTGACAAAGCAATCGCGAAACTGGGCGTTGAAAGACGCGTTTATACGGCAGGTAAAAACAAAGTGGGTCTTGATCCATTCCAGCCAGAAAACAAAGCAGATATTGCTCATCTCAAAGCACTTCAAAAAGACATACACGATGTGTTTATCGACATGGTAAAAGAGCGCCGTGCAGATAAGTTAGACCAAAAAGCAGATTTGTTTAATGGTCTTTACTGGACAGGAAGAACGGCGGTTGATCTTGGTCTAGTAGATTCATTGGGCCACATGAGCGCTGTATTAAAAGAGCGTTATGGCGATAAATCTGAGCTTGTTTTAATGCAAACAAAACGCGGCCTTTTAGGGCGCGCGCAACCTTCTGTATCTGTAGACATGAAGGGTGTTGGCGCAGAACTTGCGCAAACGCTACCAGAAAGTATACTGGACACATCAGAGCAAAGGTCGCTTTGGGCTAAATACGGTCTGTAATTTAGAGTAGTTTTATGGGGAGGGGTAGATGCCGCAATTAATTGCATTAGGTCTTGTAGGAGGCTTGGTTTGGTATGGCTATCGCGAACTCAAAAAGCACATGGCTGTGGTTCAAGATGAATTGAAAAAAACCACCAAAGATAAGACAAATTCTAAAAAGTCTATGAAAGTGATCGACGATTTAGAGCAAGGCTCTGATGGTGTTTATCGCCCTAAAGACGAATCCACTAAAAACAAATAATTTTATCTTCGCTTTTCATGAACTTAGCGCGTCGGCTTTTCTTGACGGGTGCGCATTTGCATGCTTTAGGAAGCACATATATTGTTGATGGATTATCAAGCCCTACAGAGAGCAAACAAGTGACCGCAAAATCAGTTTCACCACACATGGATCCTACCAAATCATTTCAAGGGTTGATCTTAGCACTGCACAATTACTGGGCTGATTATGGCTGTGTAATATTGCAGCCTTATGACATGGAAGTAGGAGCAGGCACGTTTCACCCAGCCACCACGTTGCGTGCGCTTGGTCCAAAACATTGGAATGCAGCTTATGTGCAACCATCTCGCCGCCCAACCGATGGGCGCTATGGTGAAAACCCAAATCGTTTGCAGCACTATTACCAATACCAAACGTTGCTCAAGCCATCGCCGCCAAATTTACAAGAATTATATCTTGGTTCGTTAAAAGCCATTGGCATTGATACCAATTTGCACGACATTCGCTTTGTAGAAGATGATTGGGAAAGCCCAACATTGGGTGCGTGGGGCCTTGGCTGGGAAGTATGGTGCGATGGCATGGAAGTATCGCAATTTACTTATTTCCAACAAGTGTGCGGCGTTGAGTGTTCACCCGTTGCTGGCGAGCTCACATACGGCCTAGAGCGCTTGGCAATGTACGTGCAAGATGTCGATAATGTATATGATCTCAATTACAATGGCCGCGAAGGTAATGACAAAGTTACTTATGGCGAAGTGTTCCAACAAGCAGAACGCGAATATTCACGTTGGAATTTTGATGTAGCCAATACACAAACTCTTTTGCAGCACTTTGAAGACGCGGAAAAAGAATGCCAAAACATTCTAGCCCAAGATGAGATTGATCCTAAAAATGGAAAATCGATTGTCATGGCGCATCCAGCATATGATCAGTGTATCAAAGCATCGCATGTGTTTAATTTGCTAGATGCCAGAGGTGTTATTTCTGTAACCGAGCGCCAAAGTTATATCTTGCGCGTACGTGCCTTATCAAAAGCGTGCGGCGAAGCATTCTTGAAAACAGAAGCTGGTGGAGCGCTTTAATGGCAGGCGCTAAATTAATTGCTCAATCGCCAGTATTGCTGGTTTCAGATTTGCTTAAAAGCGTTGAATATTGGGAAAATTGTGTTGGCTTTAAAGCGCAGCTTTGGGGTGATCCCCCAAACTTCGCTATTTTAAGACGTGACAATTGCCGTTTAATGCTAAGCCAAGCTCCCAAAGACCACACAATTGTTCCTAACTGGGAAATTGTTGGCAATATTTGGAATGCATATTTTTGGGTAGACGATGCAAAAGCAATTTATGAAGAGTTGATCGCTTCGGGAGCAACAATTGACTATAAGCTGCACGAAAAACCTTATGGTGCTTTAGAATTTGGTATTCAAGATTTAGACGGCCATGACATCGCATTTGGACAAGACTTAACGTAACCAATTGCCATTCCGCTCTTGTAATATTAAAACTTGATCAGCTCATTTATCTTCTAAAGCGCTCTAAGCGCCTGTCAAACCGTGGTGTTTGCAGAGATGCAAAAGATCGATTTAACACAAACAGTGATCCAAATTTAATCTCCAAGCGTATCTATAATATCGGCGTCATGAAGGCGTCCACTATTAGAGTCTGATTTGGAGAACAATTATGTTTAAGAAAATTGCAGCAGCAAGTGTTGCGTTATTATTGCTAGCAGGCACAGCGAACTCAGCAAACATTGTACAAACCGCAGCGGCAGCGGGTCAGTTTAATACGCTTTTAGCCGCGGCAAAAGCAGCAGGCCTAGTGCCAGCCTTGTCGGGTCACACAAAACTTACAGTACTCGCTCCAACAGATGCAGCCTTTGCTAAATTGCCAAAGGGCACAGTGGCAAGCCTTTTAAAGCCGGAAAACAAGCACAAGCTTGCAGATATTTTAAAGTATCATGTGGTTGTAGGCGAATATACGGCAGCGCACATTCCACTTGGCATCAATCACGTAAAAACGCTTAAGAGCGGCGGCGATGAGCAAATTAGAGTTTCGCGCTTCGGTAAATTTGTGCGCGTAGACAATGCGCGCGTTATTAAAGCAGACATTATCACAAGCAATGGTGTCATTCATGTCATCAACAAAGTGTTGTTGCCATCTAGCTAAACAAATTTAGTTTGAGTAACTTTAAAGGCGCTAATCTTATCTCATGGTTAGCGCCTTTTTGTTTGTCGCCATTCGCGGCTTTGGTATCGACATTTAGCGGCCTATTTGCTAACGCATGCGCAACGAAATTAACCGCGCAAAAGTGTTAAAATGCCTGATCTTTTATTAGAATTATTTTCAGAAGAAATTCAAAGCCGTATGCAACGCCGTGCTGCAGGTGATTTGAAAAAACTTGTCACCGATGCTTTGGTCGATGCTGGCCTTACCTATGAGGGCGCAAAGGAATATTGGACACCGCGCCGCTTGGTTTTAGACGTGCGCGGTTTAACGCCAAAATCTGCTGACATAAGAGAAGAGCGCAAAGGCCCAAGAACAGATGCACCCCAAAAAGCAATCGAAGGCTTTTTGCGCGGCGCAGGTTTGGCAAGCATTGAAGATGCAACCATTCAAAACGACCCTAAAAAAGGTGAGTTTTATGTAGCGGTAATTGAAAAAGCCGGCAGAGATGCAAAAGAAATAATTGCAGAGGTTATGCCGCCAATTATTCGTAATTTCCCATGGCCAAAGTCTATGCGCTGGGGCGAGGCGAGCCAAACAGCTGGCGCGCTTAAATGGGTGCGTCCGCTGCAATCAATCATTTGTACCTTTGGCCCTGAAACCGAAGAACCAGAAATCATTCCATTCGAAGTAGATGGCTTTGTCGCTGGCAATAAAACGCAGGGTCATCGTTTCATTGCGCCTCAAGAAATTACCGTCAAACGCTTTGACGATTATGTGTCTAAGCTCGATAAAGCGAAAGTTATAATTGACGCTGAGCGCCGCAAAGAAATGATTTTAGCAGATGCTAAAAACTTAGCATTTGCGCAGGGCTACGAATTGGTCGAAGACGCAGGTTTGCTAGAAGAGGTTTCAGGCCTTATCGAATATCCAACTGTTCTAATGGGCGATTTTGAAGAAGAATTTTTAGAAATTCCGGCAGAAGTGATTCAGCTTACCATTAAAGAAAACCAAAAATGCTTTGTTATGAAGCGCCAAGATACTGGCGAATTAGCCAATAAATTCTTGCTTGTTTCAAACATCATTCCATCAGATGGCGGCGCAGAAGTTGCACGCGGCAATGGTAAAGTTGTGCGTGCACGTCTTGGCGATGCTAAATTCTTCTGGGATAGCGATTTGCACCAAACGGGCAAAGCAAATGGCTTTGACGAATGGGTGCAAGGGCTAGACGCTGTTACCTTCCACGCAAAATTAGGTTCACAAGGCGAACGTGTTAAGCGCATTATCGCATTGGCACAAGAGCTTGCACCTATTGTTGGCGCAGATGTGATTGAGGCTAAACGCGCTGCATTTTTAGCAAAAGCAGATTTGCAATCAGCCATGGTTTATGAATTTCCTGAAGTGCAGGGGCGCATTGGCCGCACGTATGCCGAGCTTGCAAAAGAGCCAGCATCGGTAGCGCTTGCAATCGAAGAGCACTATAAGCCACTTGGTCCAACAGACGATGTGCCGTCTAACCCAGTGTCTGTAGCTGTTGCGCTAGCCGATAAGCTAGACACGCTAACGGGCTTTTGGGCGATCGATGAAAAGCCAACTGGCTCAAAAGATCCATTTGCGCT
>JBGCEA010000123.1:0-6146 GCA_045105915.1 Nitratireductor sp. | reverse complement strand
ATAGCCAAGACGCAGATGAAGTGAAGCGCATGGAAGATGCGTGCGCTAGAATGGCGGAGCGTGCTTTGCAAATGGATGGCACCTGTACGGGCGAACATGGCATTGGGCAGGGAAAGCGAAAATATATGCAGGCCGAGCATGGCGCTGGTTTAGATGTGATGCGTGCCATCAAGAACGCTTTGGATCCTCAAAATATTTTAAATCCAGGAAAAGTGGTGGATTTTGATGTTTAACCTACATGAAAAAAACAAATTGTGTATGTATCTGATACGTATCGTATCGGCTTAATCTTGATGGTTTAGGAGAATTACACTGTTTCGTTTTGTTGTAGCAATTGGATGTTTGGTTGTGGTGGCGTTGTTTTCAGCGCTTATCGCACCGCATTTTGTTGACTGGACAGCGCATAAAGAAAAATTTGAAATACAAGCAAGCGAGATTTTAGGACAGCCTGTAAAGGTTGAGGGCGATGCCAGTGTGATTTTGCTGCCAACGCCTAGTGTTCGATTTGGCAGTATGAAAGTTGGCGAAAATGAAGATGGCTCGCCATTACTCTATGCAGATGAGTTTTCTGCCAATATTGAAATTATTCCATTTTTAAGCGGCGAAGTGCGTGTGGTTGAGTTGACACTTGATAAGCCAATTTTAAATTTACACGTCAATGATGATGGCACTATAAAATGGACGAATAGAGAAAGCGCAAGCACAAATGATTTTGTTGATTTTGATCAGGTCAAATTAGACAAGGTCAATATTTCTAACGCGCAAATAAACATAAAAGGCTTGGCGGGCGGGCGAGACTTTTTTGGTGAAAATATAAATGGTACAATGAGCGCTAAGTCGCTTTTGGGGCCATGGAATTTAGAAGCGCTTGGTGATGTTGAAGGCGTGCAAACGAAGTTTGAAATTTCTACAGGGCGTTTGCAAAATGAAGGCAATTTGCGGGTAAAGCTTGCAGCCCAGCGCATCGATCAACCCTATAAAATATTATTAGATGGCCCATTGGGCATTGAAGACGAAATTTTATCTTGGAATGGTAAGTTTAAAATTTCTCCTGTGATTGCCAATTCTAAAATCACATCTCAGTTTTTAACCAATGATACAAAAGAGCCTTTGAATGTGCGCACTGAGGGGCTGTTTTCTCTAACGCCTGCAGCCTTGAATGTTTCTGAATTTAGAACTGAAATTGGCGATAAAATTGATCCCTTTGTTTTAGAAGGTCAGGGCAGTGCGAGCTTGCAAGATGAGGTGTATTTTAGGTTTAACATTGATGGGCGCCAAATAAACTTAGACCGTGTTGCGCAAATGCGCGGCGAAGAAACTTCTGAAAATGCGACCCAAACCTCATTTGATCGTATTCGTATTATTCGTGAAGTGATTGAGCAAATACCTGTTCCAAGTGTTGCAGGTGAATTAGATTTTGAAGTGCCGGCCATTATTGCGGGCGATTCAATTGTACGTGAAGTCAGCGCCAATATTCGCCCAAAAGGTGATGGATGGGACATTCGAAAACTAAGAGCTAAAATGCCAGGCTCTAGTACGTTAGAAGCCGAAGGGCGCTTGGGACTGTTTGAAGATTTTGGCTTTAGCGGGCATATGGTGCTTGCTACTAAACAGCCTTCTGGCTTGGCCAGTTGGGCGGTTGGGCGTGTTGACCCTGCAATTCGTGGTTTATCAAGCGCTGGTGTAGAGGCCGATGTAACCTTTACGCAAAGCCAAACTTCATTTGCAAATATGATTTTATTTTTGGGTAACAACCAGCTCAAAGGCAATGTGCAGCGCATTGCAGGTTTTGATGGCAATGGCGATGCATCTAAAGTTTCTCGACCTGCCATAATTGCAATGCTTGAAGGCGAAGAAATAAAACTTGATGATTTAAAAGCTGTTCTTGCTTTTACTGGACAAGATGAAAATGCTAAAATTAATGACCATGATTTAGATGTCAATTTACTGGCAAAACGTTTTGAAGCGTTTGATGTGGTGGCAGAAAATGTTGATTTGCAATTTCAACTTGCCTCAGGTGAATTATCGATTGGCAAATTAAATGCTGGCTCTTTTTACGGGGCTTCGCTTTCGAGTGTTGGGCAGATTTCAGATTTACTTGGTAAGCCAAAAGGCAACATTAAATTTGATTTGCTTGCAAAAAATGCAGACCAATTTGTAGGTTTTGTGCAAGAGCGATTGGGCGATCATTTCATTTTAGATGCGCTGCAAAAAGACAACGCCTATACTCAAGATACTAAGTTGTCTGTTGAGATAGATGCAAGCCCGTCGGGTGAGGGCTCACGCGGTCGCCTTATTGCAAAGGGTGCAATTGGGGGCACAGATATAAATGCATTGCTGAGCTTTGATGCGTCGATTGAAAGTATAAATGATGCTCAAATGGATTTGAGTGTGAACTTAGAAAATGCATCGCCAAATGTTTTGCTTGGCCAGAGCGGTGTGCTTATAAATGCTAATAAGAGTGATGCAATGCAGTTGCGTGAGGCGCTAGAAGGCAGCCCGCAAATGCAAGGGCCGATTCAAATGAGCGTTGAGAGTGTTGGCACGCTTAATGCAGGGCTTTCTACTCTGGTATCTGCCACAACGCCACAAGCCAGCCTTAGCGCAAATGGGCTTTATACACCCAAGCCCAATGCAGGCGAGCCACTGGCTGAGATGGATCTTGTTATTGGTTTTGAAAATGTAGAACCGTATTTGTTGGCCTTTGGGTATGATGTCAATCATTCCTTATCGAGCGCAAATGATCTGTTATTGGGGCAAAGCGCTAGCATTCCATTATCGCTAAAAACTAAGCTGCGTTTAGCAGACAAGAAAGCACAGGCTTCTAATATTATTGCGAGCGTTTCTGGCAACGATATTCAAGGGAGTTTAAACTGGCAGAAAAAGTCAAATGGCAATGCTTTGCTTGAAGGTGATTTGATGATTGGGCAGTTGTCTGTGCCAAAAGTTGCGAGTGTTGTATTTGGCAAAAATGGCAATGGCGGTCTTAACGCACAAGCACAAAACGCAAATAGCTCAAATGAGAATGATCTTTGGTCGACGCAAGAGTTTGGTTTGCCGTTACTGAGCGGCATTGATGCGAATATCAATTTAGAAGCCGGCTCTTTGTATGCAGGTTCAAAATTTGAAGCCAAAAATGCAAAAATGGTTATGGCGCTACGCGATGGTAATATTGCGCTTAAAGACATTATTGGTGAAAGCGAGAGCGGTACTTTTTCTGGCGATTTGTCATTGCAAAATGCAAATGGTACTGGCGTTTTAAAAAGCTTCTTCCAAGTGGATGGTTTGATCGCATCAAATGAATTTGCAAAGTTTGGTTTGCCTGATTTTTTACAAGGCAGCCTTACGCTTAATGGCGCGCTTGAAGGCAGCGGTAAAACTGCTTTAGCCATGGTCTCATCTCTTTCTGGAAGTGGTGTTGTTTCTATAAAAGACGGACTTTTAAAAGGCGTAAATGTTGATGGTTTAAAAGGTGTTTTAGCTGTTAGCGATAGTGAAGAATTTGAAATAAACGCTGATAACGTTAATCCGTTGATTGAAGCTAACTTCTTAAATGGACAGCTTAAGGTTGGCGATGAAACAATTGCATATGCCATTTCTAGAGGTGTCGTGCAGGTACGAAACTTAATTGTTGAGGGCGATAATTGGCAAAGCGCTATGGATGCGCAAATGTCCATTGCCAATCAATCGGTAGAAGCAAATATGCGCCTTGGTGTTGATGGGGGCAAGGATGCGGTTGCAGGCGTTTCACCTGAAATCGATTTAGCTTTTAATGGGCTGCTGAATTTAGATGGTGCATCTAATATTACGCGCTCAATTAATAGCCAAACCATGCAGGGGTTCTTGTCTGTACGTGCGCTAGAAGCTGAAGAGCGCCGTGTTGAGTTGTTGCAAGCGTCTATTTTAGAAAAGCAAAGATATCGTTTTGAGGATTTAAAATCGAACACCAAAAATCAGTATGTTGAATTTCAACGCCAAGAAGTAGAACGTTTAGAGGTTGAGCGTTTAGAAAATATACGTTTGGAAAAAGAACGTTTAGAAAAAGAAAGGCTAGAAAAGGAGCGTCTTGAAAAAGAGAGACTGGAGAAAGAGCGCTTAGAAAATGAAAGATTAGAAAAGCTACGCAAAGAGCGTGAAGAAGCTCAATTGCAAGAGGCTAAAAGACAAGAGGCGCTAAAAGCTGAAGCCGCAAGAAAGGCAGCTGAGGCCAAACGAATTGCAGATGAAAAACGGGCAGAAGCAGCTAGAAAAGTAGCGGATGAAGAGGCCATTCGCCTGGCAAATGAACAAAATAATGCCAATGATGAAATTGAAATATTAAAGCCACTTGAAATTGCGCCATCGCCTAGCGGCGAAAAGAAGAAGCCACGCTTCCTTAGCCCAGAACTTGAAAAGAGTGCTATAGACCTGCTCTTTCCAGAGACAAAGTTTTAGCTTTAATTTTGTGATTTAGCAGATTGGTTTTCTGCTTTAACTGACTTTAAAATGAATATGCGTAGCGCCGATGATAAGTTTTGTGTGGCTTCGCGTTTCACATCTATCGATGTGATGAGCTGCGCCAATGACATGTTTTTTTGCGCTGCTATTTTTTCTAACTCAATTTGAAATAACTCTTCTAAAGAATAACTGGTTCTATGGCCTTTTATTGTGATGGAATGCTTTTTCAATAGGATCGCTCTGTCTATTAGATAACTTATTTATTGGAATCTTTTGGCGTTAATTTATGCGCGTTTAGGTTTGCGTCATTCTTTTGTTTAGTTTTTTTGTTTAAGTCTTTTACGTGTTTTGGTGTGCCAAACTTTACACGGTTATCTTGGGCTTGTTTATCTTCTAACGCACGCTTTTTGTTTTTGCGATGCGTTCGTAAATTTATGATTTCAGCCATTTTAAACTTACTCACTTACCAAATTGATTGCCCCATAAATGTTCGAAAGAGGGCGCTTGTTATTTTTTCCTAAAGGCATCCAGTGATACAACATCGCCACTTGTTTGCTCTTTTGGTTCATCAGAGTTTTTATCTTCTTTTGAATTTGATTTTTTCGATTTTTGTTTTTTGCTAGCACTTTTGGCAGATGTATCTTTTGCTGCTTTTTGCGCATCACCATCTGAGTTTGCTTGATTATCATCAACCGACATATCGTCTAATGACTCTTCAATATCGCTTAATTGTTTTTCTTTTTTAGCTTTGCGCGCCTTAGATGTGGTTTTTGCCGTTGGTAATTTTGATACATTCTCTTGATCATCAAAATTATTATCTTCTGACTCTTCTGCAGTTTCATCTGCAGTCTCATCTTCTGGCACTTCAAATTGCAGGCCAAATTTTACAGAAGGATCAAAGAAAGATTGTACCGCGGCAAATGGAACTTTTAAGCGTTCGCGAATTTCGTTGAAGGATAGATCAATTTCAAAATAAGTATCTGTGGTTGATAGATCCCAAAAAGAATGTTGGATGACAATTGTCATGGTTTCAGGATAACGTTCGCGCATGCGATTTGAAAGGCGAACACCTGGATAGTTGGTCTCAAATGAAATGAAAAAATGATGATCGCCCGGCAAACCTGCGGTTGCTACTTCATCTAGTACTTTGCGAATAACGCTTCTCAATGCTTCTTGGGTTAAAACATCGTAGCGCATTAAATCTTCGGTCATTAGAAATTCCAAAATTATAGTTACACAAATATATAGTGCAGATTCGCAAATTAGTAAAAGAATAAGCTGTTAGGCTTATATTGCACAAATGCAGGATGTGTTTTTAAGAGAAAAGTGAAGGCTTCTGTTGCCAGGTGCCTTCGAACCCCGCCTAACAGTGCGAACCGTTAGGAGTTTGTGTGAAGCTGTCGAACCGCAATTAAGCAGCTAGACGTGCCTCCGCATAGTTGTCATTTGCAACTAGAAAATGGCCCGATATCGGTGGGTACCATGCCGAACGAAAACTCTGTCTTTACACCCTCGTCGATCCTATTTCGCCCCCATCAAAAGCACCTGTTGACCAGATGTTTTTGGTGGAGGCGCCGGGTACCGCCCCCGGGTCCGAATGGTTTATTGCACAGGCAATTTATCGTCATAGTCGGCGAACCGACACACCACATATAAGGTGTTTGGGTTAAGAAAACAAGAAAAGGCTGCAGCTTTTAAAATATGATTTG
>JBGCEA010000122.1:0-4124 GCA_045105915.1 Nitratireductor sp. | reverse complement strand
TTTCCAAGAAACAACGCGCGTTCTTACCGAAGCATCTGTTGCTGGTAAGTCTGACAGCTTGGAAGGCCTAAAAGAGAACGTTATCGTGGGTCGCTTGATCCCAGCTGGTACAGGCGGACTGATGAACAAAATCAGATCACTGGCTACACAGCGTGATGACTTGATCATTGATGAGAAAAAGAAAATTGCGAGTGCAGAAGCATCTGCTGCGCTAACTGACATGTCAGGCGATGAAGCGGCTGAATAAGCTGCTTTATTAGCAATTTAAAAAACAAAACCCGCAAGGCGCTAAGCTTTGCGGGTTTTTTATTGTCTTGATTTTTTTAGTGCCTTCAAACCTTATAAGTTAGCAATGCTCAATTGCATTAATTAACTTGGCCAAAGTCTCCACTCATATCATAGCCACCCTCAAAGAAGATAAGCGCCACTTCACCTTGGCATGCAGCTGCGTAGGCCGCTTTAAACTCTTCTTCTTCAGGCTCACCCTCAAGATTGCCAATTTGGTGTAGGTCAGCCTCTAAATAGCCTTCGTTCGCAAATGTTTCTAAGATAATACGAACCGCACTATCATCATCAGGCGCTGCTAATAGAGCATTAAAGGGAATCGGCTCTTCATCTTGCTCTTTTTTCACTTCTCCAATCAAAATGAAGATCATAATATCTTCATTGATAGGATTTTGAGAAGGATTTGGGTCGTTTGATTCTTTTTTCATGTAAATCTCTGGCAAAATGTTGTTTTTGGGAGTGTGTATGCTGTTATTTGAAGTAAAGCACCAAAATAATGCCTTAATATGACTGTTTATAGGCTCAATTAGGCTTCAAAATATAGTCTAAACTAGTTGAAAAGGGGGCTATACCCCGCAAATTGCATTTTTATTGAGTCAAATGATTGATTTGACTCATCTTTTTCGACTTACAGCCCTAAAGGGGTTGACGATTGGAATCCAATTCTCTATAGCCAGTTCTACCAAGACAACGTGAGTTGTTTCCGTCTATGACGCCTAGTCTAAGATAAAAAACTCAAACGGTCTTGAATTTGATATTTATTTAAAGCTGCATGAGCGTTTATTCGCTCCTCTGTATTTTAAAAGGTCCTTCGAAGGATTACCCAAATGGGTAGGCTGTCGAATGGGGTTTTTTTTGCATGTGGCAAGTCCTTTTGGTGTTTTTCATTAAAAGGCTGCTGTTGGACTGCTATTTAGTGTTTAGGCATTGTTAGTGGAAAGTCAGTATTAACCGCAAAGTCTCGGCTAAACAGCACGGTTTTGCAAAATTTAGTTTCAGGTCATCGTATGATGGTCGACCACAAGAGGTCAGGTTTATATGCCAACGATCAACCAATTGGTCCGCAACCCGCGCAAAAAAGCGGTAAAGCGTAATAAAGTACCTGCTATGCAGGAGTGCCCGCAAAAGCGTGGCGTTTGTACTCGTGTTTATACAACAACACCTAAAAAGCCTAACTCAGCGCTTCGTAAAGTTGCTAAGATTCGTCTAACGAATGGTTTTGAGGTTATTGGATATATTCCAGGCGAGGGTCACAACTTGCAAGAGCACTCCGTGGTAATGATCCGCGGCGGTCGTGTAAAAGATTTACCTGGTGTTCGTTACCACGTTATTCGTGGTGTATTGGATACACAGGGTGTTAAAAACCGGAAGCAACGTCGTTCGAAGTACGGCGCGAAGCGTCCGAAATAACCGCGGTTAAAGGAGAAATAATATGTCCCGTCGTCACCGCGCTGAAAAACGTGAAATCAATCCGGATCCAAAATTTGGTGATCTGGTTCTGACGAAATTTATGAATGCTGTCATGCTTGACGGTAAAAAATCAAAGGCTGAGCGCATTGTTTATGGTGCGCTTGATCAAGTTCAAGAAAAATCAAAAGCTGATCCTATGGAGCAGTTTCATGCGGCTCTTGAAAATGTAGCTCCGCACGCAGAGGTTCGCTCTCGTCGTGTTGGTGGTGCTACTTATCAGGTTCCTGTTGAAGTGCGCACAGAGCGTCGCCAAGCCCTAGCAATTCGCTGGGTAATTGGTGCAGCTCGCAAGCGTAACGAAACAACAATGATTGAGCGTCTATCAGGTGAATTGCTTGATGCGGCAAACAATCGTGGCGCAGCTGTTAAGAAGCGTGAAGATACACACAAAATGGCAGACGCTAACAAAGCGTTCTCTCATTATCGCTGGTAATTAAGTTAGAAGGTAGACGGCAATGGCCCGTGAATATCCGTTAAAAGACTATCGTAATTTTGGTATCATGGCTCACATTGATGCGGGTAAAACCACAACAACTGAGCGTATCCTTTATTACACAGGTAAAAGCCACAAAATTGGCGAAGTGCACGATGGCGCTGCGACAATGGACTGGATGGAGCAAGAGCAAGAGCGCGGTATTACAATTACCTCAGCTGCTACGACAACGTTCTGGGAAGGCCGTGATGGCACGAAGCGTCGCTTCAATATCATCGACACTCCAGGTCACGTGGATTTCACAATTGAAGTTGAGCGCTCATTGCGTGTTCTTGATGGCGCGGTTGCGCTTCTAGATGCCAATGCTGGTGTTGAGCCTCAGACTGAGACTGTTTGGCGTCAAGCTGATAAATACAATGTGCCTCGCATGATTTTCTGTAACAAAATGGATAAAATCGGCGCTGATTTTTACCGTTCAGAAGAAATGATCAGCTCACGTCTTGGTGCTAAAGCTGTTGTTATTCAGCTTCCAATCGGTGCAGAAGATCACTTCCAAGGTGTTGTTGATCTTATCGAGATGAACGCATTGATCTGGAATGGCGAAGAGCTAGGCGCGTCATGGGATGTTGTTGAAATTCCTGACGATCTTAAAGAAAAAGCTGAAGAATATCGCGAAAAAATGATCGAAGCGATTGTTGAGCAAGACGATGCTACCATGGAAGCTTATCTAGAAGGCGATATGCCTGATAATGCTGAAATCCGTCGCTTGATCCGTAAGGGTACAATTGCTGTTGATTTCTTCCCAATGCTTTGTGGTACAGCGTTTAAAAACAAAGGTGTTCAGCCTCTGCTAGATGCTGTTGTAGAATTCCTACCTTCTCCGCTAGATATTCCAGCGATTGCAGGTATCGATTTCAAAACAGAAGAAGAAACTACTCGTGAAGCTTCAGACGAAGCGCCGCTTTCAATGCTTGCATTTAAAGTAATGAATGACCCATTTGTTGGTTCTCTAACATTTGCGCGCATTTACTCAGGTAAAATCGACAAAGGTACTTCAGTTCTAAATACGGTTAAAGACAAGCGCGAGCGTGTTGGTCGTATGTTGGAAATGCACTCAAACTCACGTGAAGACATTGAAACAGCATATGCTGGTGACATTGTTGCGCTTGCAGGTTTGAAAGAAACAACAACAGGTGACACACTTTGTGATCCAATTAAGCCTGTTATTCTTGAGCGCATGGAATTCCCAGATCCGGTTATTCAAATTGCGATTGAGCCAAAAACAAAAGGCGACCAAGAAAAGATGGGTGTTGCGCTTAATCGTCTTGCAGCTGAAGATCCATCATTCCGCGTTAAATCTGACGAAGAATCTGGTCAAACAATTATCGCTGGTATGGGCGAGTTGCACCTAGATATTCTAGTAGATCGCATGAAGCGCGAATTTAATGTTGAAGCGAATGTGGGTGCACCACAAGTTGCTTACCGTGAGACAATCACAGTGCAACACGAAGTTGACTACACACACAAGAAACAATCTGGTGGTTCTGGTCAGTTCGCTCGTGTTAAAATCATCTTTGAACCAAATGGCGATAGCGAAGAGCTTGAGTTTGATTCAAAAATCGTTGGTGGTAACGTTCCTCGTGAATATATCCCAGGTGTTGAGAAGGGCATTCAGTCTGTTCTTAACAACGGTCCTCTTGCTGGCTTCCCAATGTTGGGTGTTAAAGCAACGTTGATCGATGGTGCATATCACGACGTTGACTCCTCTGTTCTTGCATTTGAAATCGCAGCGCGTGCAGCGTTCCGTGAAGCAGCTCCAAAAGCTGGTGCTCAATTGCTAGAGCCAATCATGAAGGTGGAAGTAGTGACACCTGAAGATTATGTTGGTGATGTTATTGGTGATTTGAACTCACGTCGTGGTCAAATCCAAGGTCAA
>JBGCEA010000121.1:0-2693 GCA_045105915.1 Nitratireductor sp. | reverse complement strand
TGGTTCTTTGACTTCTGTCATTTCAAATTCTCTCTTAACGCTGGCATTTTAAGTTCTTGAAGTGCTTTTGGTTGCAACACACCACCATTTTGGATGGTTAGCTATAATTGCTTTGTAGGCATTTTCGCATTCTATTGCATCTTTATAAATACCAAAACAAGTTGCACCAGAACCACTCATTCTAGATAGCTCTGGCTTAGTGCTCTCAATCGCTTCTAACACAAGCGATATGTTAGGCTCTGCCGCAATTGCAGGCAGCTGCAAATCATTGCGTTGTGCTTTTAGCCATTCAATCCATTTTGTATTTTGTATTGTTTCATTTAGTGGTGCTAGAGCAGAGTTATTTTTGTTTGTAAGGTGTTTGAAAATATGTGGTGTTGAAACAGGTATATTTGGGTTTATTAGCAATAAATGTAGCGGCTTGAAATCGTCAACAAGTGTAATCTCATCGCCAACGCCTTTGGCGATTAATGGGCGCGATACAAGACACATAGCAACATCACTGCCAAGGCTTGTAGCAAGTTCGTGTAAGTTTATATCGCCATTTGCATCAAACATTTTTGCGAGTGCTAAAAGAGTTGCTGCCGCATCTGCAGAGCCACCGCCAATGCCACTTGCTATTGGCAGGTTCTTTTCTAGTGAAATGTCTAGGCCAGATTTAACGCCAGCTTTTGATAGAAATAGCTTTGACGCTTTAATGACTAGATTGTCTGGGGCACTAGTTAAACCAGCACCAAAAGGACCATCAATTTTTAGGGTAATATCAGTTGTAGCTAAAGCGCGCTTAATAGAAATCTTATCGCCGCATTCGCAAAAACAAACTAGGCTCTCTAGTAAATGAAAACCATCATTTCTTTGACCTGTTACATGTAAGGCCAGATTAATTTTTGCGGGCGCGCTAACAAATATTGTGTCGCGATCAAAACTAATTGGTCAAACCTTCAAGTAATTTCTTTTCTATCAAAGCTTTATTTTCTTCATTTGGCTTATTACCCAAAGCATGGCGCCAAAGAAAAGTAGCCTCTAACTTACGGCCAATTTGCCAATAAGCATCGCCCAAGTGATCGTTCAAAGTTGGGTCAGTTGGCATAAGCTCTAAAGCTCTTTCAAGTTCTACTGCAGCTTCTTCATAGCGCTCTAAGCGATAATAAGCCCAGCCAAGACTGTCTATAATAAAGCCAGAATTAGGTCTAAGCTCTACAGCCTTGCGTATCATGTCTAAACCTTCATCAAGGTTTATGCCCATATCAACCCAAGAATAACCAAGATAATTCAAAACATCTGCTTGGTTGGGAGAAAGCTCTAATGCTTTTTTAAAATCAGCTTCTGCTTTGTTCCATTGTTTTGTGCGCTCAAACGCTATGCCGCGTCTGTAAAACAAACCCCAATGTGAATTTTCAATTGGATCAAGATTTGGCAACGTTGCATCATAGAGTGCAGCAGCTTCAAGGTATTTTTCGCGCTGTGCATATACGCGCCCAAGCGCGCTTACGCCAACCAGCTCTAATGGCTCTTGCGCAACAATCGCTTTTAAAGCTTCAATAGCCTCATCCGTTTTATCCATCTGATTTAAGTTAAGGCCAATTTCCAATTGGGCACGACGCCAATTTGGGCTCTTGTCACTTACAAGGCGATAATACTCATTAGCGCGCTCATAGTCCTTTTGACCCTCATAAACATTGCCCAAGGACAAAAGAACAACATCACTTTCGGGTGCTAGATAATGCGCAATTTGCAAATGGCTTTGCGCAAATGGCAAGCCGCCTTGGCGTGAAATAGCTGAGCCAACATTGAAGAAAATTTCTGAAGCACCATTTGTAGCAGAGTTAATAAGCGGCATTATAGGCGTTTCATTGTCAATTTCACTCAGCAACTGCGTTAGTGGCGCATGCCTTGGTATTAAACGAAGACCATCAACAATAGCAAGTTTTGCACCTGCTACATCATCGGTTCTAGCACGTGCTCTCGCCAAGCCCTCAACGGCTCTTATAAAGGTTTCGGTTAATGGCCCAGCAATTGCCTTGCTGACAATAGCTTTTTCAAAATACGCAATTGCTTCTTTATCGCGCCCAACGCTCGAGAGCATAGTACCGATGTGATAATCTTTAATCACCTTGGTCCATTCAGGGCCATCTACTGTTTCAGCTTTTGCGATTGCCTCATCAACTTTTCGCTCGCCAACAAGTGCCCAAGCAAAAAACAAACGCGCATTCATAGAATCTAGATCTGTGCCTTCTAGATTTTCAATTAATTTTTGTGCGCGCGCCCAAGATTTCTTTTTCAAAGCATCAGCCGCAGAAACGGCAAAGTTTAGGCTTTGTGTTTGTTCTTCAACGGCAATGTCGTTTAACGTTTCTAGAGAACGCTCAATCTGACCATTAGAAACAAGCGCGTTAAATAAAGCTTGCTTTAAAATGATATTGTCAGGGTCTTGCACTATAGCTTTTTCATAAAAGCTAACGGCTTCTTTTGCGTTATTGTCGTTAGAGGCGGTTTGCGCCGCCAAAAAATTGCCAGAAAGAGAAGTCTCAGTTTCTTGAGCAAGCGTAACTGCTAAGCCACCATTTTTCAGCTCTACATTTTCAAGAAAACTAGCCGCGTGAATTTGGTTTGTTAAAAGAAAAGCAAATGTAGTTCCAAGTAAAAGTTTGGAAAAAACTATTTTACGCGACATTCGGTTTCCTTAAATTTCT
>JBGCEA010000120.1:0-2877 GCA_045105915.1 Nitratireductor sp. | reverse complement strand
TACGTTACCTATCAGAGCTGGAAGTAAATCCAATTTTGCCTGCATCCGCTCTACATTAAACAGAGGAATTGTTGAATCCCCGGATTTTTCATCCTCGACAATTAGGTTTGTAATTTCAATGCCTAAGAAGGGGTTTGTTGTGACTGCTGGATCGCCTGAAAAGCTTACTGTTCTACCAGTTAAATCTTGTATTGTAGTAATTATTCCATTTCGTACCGTTTCAGATGAAACTACAAATGGTAAAGATATCATGGTCCCAATGAGAAGCATGGCTAGGACAGCTAATGTTCCTAAAATCCATTTCATGGGTTAACCTCTTTAATCTTTAAATTGCTATTATCAGCAATTGAATTTTTATTATTTTTTGACCCCGTGATTTATTATTTTAGCATGTTTTTTTAGTGACTTACTATAGTGCTCTCTTTACAAAATGTGGATGGAATTATAATTTGTTACTTATAGTGAATTTTTCAAAATACTCACACAGGAAAAACTAATGACATCAGAAATGCTTTGGAAGCCATCACAAGAGCAAATAAACCAAACAAGGCTAGCTGAATTCAAGGCATTTATTGCAAGCAGATCAGGCAATAGGTTTGATCATTACGAAGACCTGCATAAATGGTCATGTGATCCAAGTGGTAAGTTCTGGGGAGAAGTTTGGGATTTTGCAAACATTATTGGTGATAAGGGAGAAAGACTTATCGCTAATGCTGATAAGATGCCGGGTGCTGACTATTTTCCTGATAGCCGTTTGAATTTTGCAGAAAATCTCTTGAAATACACTGGCTCGCAGGACGCATTGGTTTTTCGATGTGAGGATAAAATAGAACAGCGTATTAGCCGTGACGAAATGCGTTCTGCTGTTTCACGGTTCCAAAAAGCTTTTCTTGCTCATGGATTGAAAAAAGGTGACCGTGTTGCAGCTATGTTGCCGAATATGCCAGAGGCGATTTATGCGATGGCAGCCGTCACTTCCTTGGGAGCAATATGGTCATCCTGCTCACCTGATTTTGGTGCCAAGGGTGTTTTGGATAGATTTAATCAAATTGAGCCAAAATTCTTTCTAACGTGTGATGGCTATCATTATGGCGGAAAACGTTTTGAAATTTCTGATAAGTTACTGGAAATTGTTCCTAATTTAGGCGCAGAAAAAACAATTATACTGCCTTTGCTTGGGCATGCAGATGAAGTGGCAAACTCCCATAATACAGCTCTATCAATGGATGAGTTTCTTGATGGACATGTAGAGGGGGATGTTAAGTTCGAAAGACTTCCCTTTAATCATCCGCTATTTATATTGTTTTCCTCTGGTACGACAGGTGTTCCAAAATGTATTGTTCATTCCCATGGTGGCACGCTTCTAAAGCTTGTTTGTGAACACCAATTGCAAGTTGGATTAAGTGAAGGAGAACGATTGTTCTATTTTACAACTTGTGGATGGATGATGTGGAATTGGTTAGTTGGTGCATTGGCAAGTGGGGTTACACTTCTATTGTATGATGGTTCACCATTTGCACCTGATCATAAGGTCTTGTTTGATTATGTTGAGGATGAAAAAGCTAATCTATTTGGCATGTCAGCGAAGTTTATTGACGCCATTCGTAATACAGGTTTTCAACCGTCGCAGACACATGATTTATCAAGTGTCAGATTAATCTCTTCAACCGGCTCACCACTTGCTCCAGAAAATTTTGAATTTGTATATTCAGGTATCAAGGAAGATGTTCACCTAGCTTCTATGTCTGGTGGAACAGATATCATGGGTTGCTTTGTATCAGGCATTCCAGGGCAGGCTGTTTATAAAGGTCAAATACAAGGCAAGACTCTTGGTATGGCTGTTGAAGTTTGGGATGATGATGGAAACTCAATGACATCTGGCAAAGGTGAATTAATGTGCATTAAGCCGTTTCCATCTATGCCGGTCATGTTTTGGAATGATCCAGATGGATCAAAATACCATAACGCGTATTTTGATCGGTTTGATAATGTTTGGTGCCATGGTGATTTTGCAGAATGGACCGATACGGGGGGTATGATAATTCACGGGCGTTCCGATGCTACTCTAAACCCAGGTGGTGTTAGGATAGGCACAGCCGAGATATACAATCAGGTTGAGCAAATGCCTGAAGTTGAAGAAGGGCTTTGTATCGGCCAGCAATGGAATGGTGATGCAAGAGTAGTTCTCTTTGTTCGCCTCGCAGAAGGCGTTGCTCTTTCAGACCAATTACAAAAGGAAATCTGTTCAAAAATAAGAACTGGTGCTTCGCCTCGTCATGTACCGGCAAAGGTCATTCAGGTTGCTGATATACCTAGGACAAAATCTGGTAAAATTACAGAACTTGCAGTTCGTGATATTGTCCATGGACGCGAAGTAAAGAACCGAGAGGCTTTGGCAAATCCGCAAGCACTTGATTTGTTTGTTGATTTACCTCAATTGCAAGATTGATTGGCATTCAAATACCTTAGTTAATGGCAAGTCGACTGGTTAACAAAAGGTAACTGAAAAATTAACCTTGTAATAAATTGGATGGCTATGTTTATTACCAATCGGTAAAAATTAAGGTTTTGTTAATATCTTAATAGCATTCTAATTTTAACGAAGGGCTAATGATTTAAACCCTTATTTACAGAATTTAATGTGCTAGTGCTCTCTCACTTAAATCTTATAAAGCTCCGTTTTTACGGAGCTTTTTTTTTAAGATTACTAGAACGGAAGTTGACCCTAGTCGGTTAGCACTCGTTGATTTGGGAATTGTACATGCGCAATTGTACCAACGCCTGGTTCACTCTCAAGCTCGAATAAAGCGCGATTTGCTTCCACCAATGCCTTTGTTAGTGGAAGACCTAATCCTGAACCTTCACCTTTGCGTTCAC
>JBGCEA010000119.1:0-5573 GCA_045105915.1 Nitratireductor sp. | reverse complement strand
TCGCTGCAAGTGTCATAGCTATTATGTAGGCTAGTAGCTGAATAAATTATTACCAAAGGCAACATATATGACCATTGAACAAATTATCGTTCTTGCAATTGTGCAAGGTATTACAGAATTTCTACCAATCTCTTCATCTGGGCACCTAATTTTGGTGCCGGCATTTACTGGCTGGGCAGACCAAGGCGTGATTACAGATGTAATGGTACATGTTGGATCGCTATTTGCAGTGATCGTCTATTTTTGGAAAGACGTGCTTAACCTTATTAAAGGTGGCTTAGATCTGTTGCGATTGCGCATGAACGATAATAGCCGCATGGCGCTTTATATTATTTTAGCTACAATACCTGCAGTTATTTTGGGTTTATTGCTCAAAAAATCTGGCGTTGCAGATAATTTGCGAAGCGTTGAGGTAATTGCGTGGAATGCGATTATTTTTGGTGTGCTCATGTATGTAATGGATGCACTTGGTGCACGTACAAAACGTATGGAAGACATGAAGCTTAAACCAGCGCTTGTTATTGGTTTTGCGCAGGCTTTGGCACTTATTCCGGGCACTAGCCGTTCTGGCGTTACTATGACAGCCGCGCGTTATTTGGGCTTTGAGCGCGCAGAAGCTGCAAGATTTTCATTTCTATTGGGCATTCCAGCCATTGCTGGTGCTGGCGCATTTGTAACTCTAGACTTTTTAGAGACTGGCGCATCTATACCAATGGATGCCATTTATGCGGCTATGCTAACTTTCTTTGCGGCGCTACTTGCGATTGCAGCGTTGATGGCAATTGTTAAACGTACCAGCTTTTTGGTATTTGTTATTTATCGCATAGCGCTGGGTCTTTTATTATTTGCTATGCTGTATGACTGGATACCAGGCTTACCAAGTCTTGCCAATTTTGGCTAAGCAACACCTAATAGAATAACGCACATACAATAAGGGCGCAGTGTTAATAAACATTGCGCCATTTTTATTTGTTTTAACTATGTCGCGAGTTATTTCGCTTTTTCACTTATTAGGCTTCGCCTTAACTTATTACGCTTCGCCTTTGCGCGTAAATTGCCCAGAAGGGCGAAAACGTACTAGATATGATGGCAGAATAGAGCTCATTCTTTTTGGGCTAATGCCCATGCCTTCTAGCGTTCTTTTTTGGCGAATAGTATTTGCAGAAACAACATTGTCATTTTCAAGCAGTTTCACTTGATCTGTTGTGATGGGTGCGCCTGGTAGCCAGCCTGTTGTTTTTGCCAATAGCTTTGCTGCAAACCATGGCATTGGAAGCAATGTGCGCTTGCGATCGATAATTGAAAGCATAAGCTCTAAACACTCTTTGAAACTAGCAACGCGCGGGCCGCCAAGCTCATATGTTGTGCCAGCCTTTAATGCGCCTTCTGCTGCCATGGCAAACGCTTCTGCTACATCGCCTACATAAACAGGCTGAAACTTAGAATGACCACCACCAATGAGCGGCAAAAATGGCGATAGTGTTGCCATGCCTGCAAAGCGGTTGAAGAATTCGTCTTCTGGGCCAAACACGACAGATGGGCGCATAACAATTGCAGATTTTACAATTCTAAGCGCTGCTTTTTCGCCTGCTGCTTTTGATTTTGCATAATCAGATGCGCCTTTTGCATCTGCACCAATTGCGCTCATATGAATGAGTTTTGCATTTTCTGCGTTTGCCGCATTGGCAATTGTTTTTGCGCCTTCTGCTTGCACTGCATGGCAATTGTTTTTGCCGCCTGTATCAAATGTACCTGTTAGGTTGATCACCACATCTGCGCCGCGCACTGCACGTGCAACAGAATCTGGATAGCGTACATTTGCCTGCACTGCTTTGATTTGGCCTAAATCGCCAAGCGGTTGTAGGTGATAAGCAAGGTCTGGGCGGCGCACTGCCACACGAATTTTAAAGCCACGCTTTGCAAGCGCTCTAACAACATGACGTCCAACAAAACCAGAGCCACCAAAAACAGTAACAAGTTTAGCATTAGGGTTGGTTTGCATGGGTGGTCTCCAAAGCGCGAATGGTGAGTTAAATTCAATTTCTCACTCATTAATACCATTTGCAGAGTTTGAAAAGGGCAGTTGAAACGAATTTATTTTTAATCCGCAATCTCTATTGGCAATGCCGCTTGCATTTAAACACTGATGCGTTGTTAGATGGACAAAAGCATTTTAAAAAGCCACTAAATTTCGGGCGCTATTTAAAGGACGATAAATGGAAAAGTCGAAGATTGTATTTATTACTGGCTCAACCAGCGGCATAGGCAAAGCTATTGCAAAAAAGATGGCAGCGCTTGGACATAGGGTCATTATAAATGGTTTTGGAGATGCGAGCGAAATAGAAGCATTGGTTGAAGAACTAAGCGATTTGTCTTCTCAAAAAGCCGCTTATTTTGGCACAGATATGAGTAAGGCTGAGCAAATTGAAAGCATGTTTGAGCAAATCAAAACCGAAATAGGCTCAGTTGATATTTTGATCAACAATGCTGGCATTCAGCATGTTGCACCCATTGATGAGTTTCCGGCGGATAAGTGGGAAGCAATCATCAATCTAAATTTAAGCTCGGTGTTTCATACCACCAAAGCTGTTTTGCCCCACATGAAGAAGGTCGGCTGGGGCAGAGTGATAAATATTGCTAGCGCACATTCTCTTGCGGCCTCTCCTTTTAAATCTGCTTATGTTGCTGCAAAGCACGGTGTTGCCGG
Source organism: Nitratireductor sp. (assembly GCA_045105915.1). Classification (GTDB taxonomy): domain Bacteria; phylum Pseudomonadota; class Alphaproteobacteria; order Rhizobiales; family Rhizobiaceae; genus Salaquimonas. The sequence continues at coordinate 2,866 of JBGCEA010000119.1, read as the reverse complement.
TTTTACAAAAGCGGCTGCTCTAGAAGTTGCTCAAGATGGTATTACTGTAAATGCGATTTCGCCCGGTTATGTTTTAACGCCTTTGGTCGAAGCACAAATTCCAGACACTGCAAAAGCCAGAAATTTAAGCGAAGAAGAAGTGGTGCGCGATGTTATTTTAGCCGCGCAGCCAACCAAGGCTTTTATTGAGGCTGAAGACATTGCAGAAACCGCCGCGTATTTGTGCAGCGATGCAGCAAAGGGCATAACTGGCTCTAACATATCTATGGATGGCGGCTGGACAGCCAAATAGAGTTTAGTCTTGTGGTACTTTTAGTTCTTTAAATGCTTCTAGTGCTTTTTCTCTTGAGATTTTCAAATCTACAATTGGCTTAGGATAGTGCTTATCAAGCTCTATGTTGGCAGCCTTCAAAATTAGTTCTGGCGTTTCCCATGGTGCAAATAAATATTTGTCAGGCAGGGCCGCAATTTCTGGAATGTATTTTCTAATATATTCGCCATCTGGGTCAAAGCGCTTGCCCTGCGTCACTGGATTAAACACTCTAAAATATGGCGCGGCATCTGCGCCACATCCTGCTATCCATTGCCAACTTGCGCTGTTATTTGCCATATCGGCATCTGCTAGTGTATCCCAAAACCAGCGCTCGCCATGGTGCCAATGAAGGCGTAAATTCTTGACTAAAAAAGAACCTACAATCATGCGCACGCGGTTATGCATATTGCCCGTTTGCCATAATTCGCGCATGCCAGCGTCAACCATTGGCACGCCTGTTTGGCCCATTTGCCAAGCTTTTAACCAGCTATCATTGTTTTCCCAGTTGAAGTTATCAAATTTTGTTTGAAGGTTTTTAACCGGCAATTCTTGGTTATAATAAAGAAGACTTATAGAAAATTCTCGCCAGCCAAGCTGACTGCAAAATGTATCAACATGCATGTTGTCCATTTGTGAACGCAAGGCATACCACATTTGATTTGGAGAGATTTCACCAAAATGCAGATGCGGTGATAGTCTTGATACATATGGTTTTGAAGGAAAATCTCGACCACCCTTATAGTGGTTAAGCCCCTCATTGATAAACGCTTCAAAACGAGATTGTGCGCCAGCCTCACCAATATTCCAAAAAGGTTCTAGCTTTTTGTCCCAATTTATTTTTGGCAACAAATCTAGCTGTTCTATTTCTAGGCTCGCTTCATCGTCTTTGATAAGCTGGTTTGCGCAGCTTGAAATATCGGGCGCAGCTACTGGCTTTCTTGGTGGGTTGGCGGCTAAGCACCCTCTTCTATAAAATGGGGTAAACACTTTATAGGGCGTTCCATCGCCCTTTGCTATTTCCCATGGTTCCCACAACGAATTGGCATTAAAGCTTGTGGCTTCTATGCCCTGCAATTTTAGATTTTCTTTTATTTGTTGATCGCGCTTTATGCGCCATGGCTCGTAACATCTGTTCCAATATACGGCCTCAACCTCAAAGCGCTTGCACAAATTTGGCAATAGCTCTTTTGGGTCTCCACTATAAATTGATAGCGCGCCATTGAGCGATTTTTTTAGGTAATTTAGCGAATGATGTAACCACCAATTACTAACAGCGCCATTTGCGTGCTCGCCAGCATTGGCAGTATCTAATATAAAAATAGGTAATACATTTTCATGGCTCAACGCTTTTAAAAGCGCGGGATTGTCGGCCAGCCTTAGGTCTTGCCTAAACCAATATATTGCGATCTTTTTTTGCATACTTTGCGCCTCAAATTGTATGTCTAACTCTTAAGCGCAATGTAGGTGTGGCACAAGCAAATGATTAATGCCTGTGCCACAGATTTTATTTTTGCGGTAGCTGAATTGAAACCAAGTCAGTACCAACAACAACATTGCCGTTAAAGCCGCCTTTGCTAACAGCATCTACATAATTTGCTTTTGTTAAGCCGCCACCAGGAATTTTATATGGCCCCTGACTTGCAGCCCCAACAGGCGGTATGAGGTGTGTAAGCATTAGGTGTTTTGCACCTGCTCGAAGAGCCATTGATCCAAGATCGGTTGCTGTGCTTTGTCTGAAATAGACAGGTGGCGGAAAGCCTGTTCCACCATTTGGCGCCATAACCGGGTGAATAGTTGAATGCACAATGATGTCTGCACCTTTTGAGAGTTTCTCAACTTGAGAAGATGTTGATGTGTCACGCGGTGGTTTTGGTTTATTATTGCCAGCATCGCCGCCAATCACTACAGAACCCGCAGGGGTATCAACTCTATAAGACGCATGCCCTGGTATATGGCGTGAACCAATTGCGCTCACTTTTACTGCACCAGATTCCCAAACCATTGCAGGTTCGCCGCTGCCTTTAAATGTTTTCACATTCAACAAATCTGCAGGGCCACCAGGCAAGCGCACTTTGTTTTCTGCAATACGTTGCGCAATTTCACCAGAGTTGATGAGTGCATCGCCAATATGCGCTGCAGCTTATTGTGGGCCCCAATGGCGATTTAACATCTGCACTACATACCAATTCTACCTTTGGACCTTTTGATGCAAAGTGCCAACGCAATTGCATTAAATCTGCAAGGCCTTCTGTGTGGTCTGAATGCATGTGCGTAAAAAATATTGCTTTAATTTTGCCAGCAGGTGTTTTGGCCTGCGATAAACGCTGAACTGTGCCACGCCCAGTATCAAATTGCAGACTAATGGCTGCACAATTATTGGTGTCATCGCCATATTGTACGAGTGTGCCAGCGCCAGCTTGCCCCTTATAAACTCGTGGGCCGCCTTGTGTGCCAGTGAGTGTTACACGCATGCAGTCTTGTGCCATTGCGCTTTGCGAAAACCCAACTGCTGAACCAATGACAGCCAAACTAAGTAAAACCTTTTTCATTCAT
>JBGCEA010000118.1:0-7396 GCA_045105915.1 Nitratireductor sp. | reverse complement strand
AGGTTTGAAGGGCATTATTTTTATCGCCTTTTACCAAAGGCAAAGCGAAATATTGGCGTAACGCAAGGGCTAGCACATGCAAAGGCTGGCTATATTAAAAATTCGCGTTTTCAAACCATGCGATGGCGTCATCTGAACAAGTGTATTGCGCTTGATAGAGACGCGGCTTTGCAATCTACCTCTTGGGGGGTAGGGCAGGTAATGGGTGTGCATTGGCGCTGGCTTGGTTATGCGAGCATTGACGATATGGTTGCACGTGCGCGCGCTGGTATTGCTGGCCAGTGCGAATTGATGGTGCGCTTCATCAAAAAATCTAAAATAGATAAGTATATTGAAAACGAAGATTGGGCGGCTTTTGCAAGAGCCTATAATGGCGCTGGTTATAGGCAAAATAAATATGACACAAAGTTGGCTAAAGCCTATGCCAAATATCGTATTTTAGAGAACACCAATGTGCGCCAACTCGTTAAGCAAAAGCGCGATAATAGAAACAGCCAATATCAACTAAAGCTAGGCTCATATGGTGAGGCGGTAGTGGCTTTGCAGCGAGATTTGCGAGCTTGCGGGTTTGTGATTGAGGTTGATGGCGACTTTGGGCCAATTACGCGGCGCGCTGTTATTGCCTTTCAAAAAGCAAATGGCTTAGTGCTAGATGGTATTGTTGGGCCTAAAACTTTTGAGATGATGGCAAGGTATTTTCCCCAGCCTGCAAATTTATTGAAATTTTAATCGTTTTAACTTGGCATCTTTCTTTGCATGGTTTAGAAACCTGTTTATGAGCAAAAAAGATTTTTTACAAAACCTAATGACAGCAGCACCTGTTGTTCCCGTAGTTGTTATCGATGATCCTAAGAAGGCCGTTGATTTAGCAAAAGCTTTGGTAGCAGGCGGTTTGCCAGCTATTGAAATTACTTTGCGCACGCCAAATGCACTTGAGTGCATAAGAGCTGTAGCGCAAGAAGTAGAGGGCGCAATTGCTGGTGCTGGTACTGTTTTAAATGCAGAGCAAATGGCACAAGTTGAAAAGGCTGGTGCTAAATTTATGGTGTCACCTGGTGTGTCTCCAAATTTGTTGGCTGCTGCTAAAGATTGCGAAGTTGCTTTGTTGCCTGGCGCGGCTACTTCATCAGAAATGATGACATTGGGCGAGCATGGCTTTGAACATCTTAAGTTCTTTCCAGCGGGCGCGGCTGGTGGCGCAAATTATTTGAAATCAATTTCTTCGCCATTGCCGCAGTTTAAAATTTGCCCAACAGGTGGCGTTAGCCTTAGCAATGCTATGGACTATTTGAGTTTGCCAAATGTACTTTGCGTTGGTGGCTCTTGGGTTGCACCGCAAAAATTGATTGATGCAAATGACTGGGCAGGCATTGAAAAACTTGCTAGCGACGCAGCTGCGCTAACAGCATAAAAATAATTAGCTTTATTATTTTTCATTATTATTTTTCGATGTAGGTTTTAATGCGTGCAATCGCGCGCGTTATATTCTCTTCTGAATTTGCATATGAAAGCCTAATATAACCTTCGCCCAATATGCCAAAGTCTGGGCCACCAATGGTGGCAACGCCAGTTTCTTCTAACATGTCACTTGCAAGTGCTTTGGCTTTAAAGCCAGTTTCACTAATGTTTGGAAATGCATAGAATGCACCTTTTGGCGTGGCGCAAGAAACGCCTTTAATTTGGTTCATTTGCTCGACAACAAGTTTACGTCTTTTGTCAAAAGCGACTAACATATTTTCAACCGCATCTTGTGGGCCATCTATGGCGGCAATGCCTGCAAATTGGCTAGGTGCATTTACGCAAGACCAGCAATTTACGGCCAGCTTTCTAACATTTTCATATAGTTGATCTGGCCAAATAGACCATCCCATGCGCCAGCCTGTCATGGCCCACGTTTTTGACCAACCGTTTAATACAATTAGCCGATCTCTAATTTGGGGGAAGGTCAGAAGCGATGTGTGCTCTTGCCCATCATAGGTCATGACATCGTAAATTTCGTCTGACAAAATGGCAACATTTGGCCATTTTTCTAAGCCCTTTACGAGCTTTTCAATTTCTGCTTTTTGCGTCACGCCGCCAGTTGGGTTAGCGGGTGAGTTGATAATGATAAGCCGTGTTTTTTCATTGATCAGGCTCAAGGTTTCGTCTGCGCTAAAACCAAATCCATTTTCTTCTTTAATGGGAATAGGCACTGGCTTAGCGCCTGTATATTCGATCATTGATCTATAGATTGGAAAACCCGGGTCTGGATACATAATCTCAGCGCCCATTTCGCCAAACATCATAATGGCGGCAAACATGGTTGGTTTTCCGCCCGGCATTATCATAATGTTTTCGGGTGAAACTTCTACGCCAGTAAGCTGCAAAGTTCTTCTGGCAACCGCTTCGCGGCATTCTAAAATGCCATTAGCTGGTGTGTAGCCATGGTGTCCGTCTTTTAGGGCTTTTACAGCTGCCTCTACAATGTGTTCTGGCGTTTTAAAATCTGGTTGGCCAATGCCAAGATTAATAACATCCATGCCAGAGGCTGCCAGCTTGGTTGCTCTTGCTAAAACTGTGAAGGCGTTTTCTTCGCCAATGCGTGAAAAGTTATCGATCGTTTTAAGCATGATTTGTCCTGCTTTGGCCTGTTGAATATTGAAGGAGGCTTAACTTGTGATTGAAGATTCTCTAATTCTAAGTTTTGGCTCAATTAGCTTGTTGTCTTCAATATCAGGATCGCCCTTGATAATTTGCATAATAGAACGCGCGGCTCTTCTGCCAGCTTCTTGCTGACCATTCCAAACTGATGTCAGGGTAGGCGATGTAATTTCTGCTTCTGCAATGTCATCGTAGCCAGTAACGGCGATGTCTTTTCCTGGTATAATGCCTAAAGAATTGAGACCGTTTATAACACCAATGGCAATCACGTCGTTGAAGCAAACAATTGCGGTAGCAGCTTGCTTGTTTTTACCAAACATTTCTCGAACTGAATCGTAACCAGATTTTCTGGTTCTCTCACTACCCATTTGCAATTCTTCGATTGGCTCTATGCCTGCTTTTTCTAAGGCGGCTAAATAACCTGCAAGGCGGTCTGCACCAGTTGAAGTTTCACGTTTACCACCAATAAAGGCAATTTTGTTGTGGCCTTGCTCAATCAGGTGATTGGTTACCATGTAGGTGCCTTTTTTATCGTCTCCACGATATACTGGCACTTTTGCGCCTTGCACCCAGCGCGCTATCATAACCACTGGCAGGCCATAGGCTTCCATGGCAGCAATGTCTTCTGGAGATGTGCCAATGGCTGGAGACATAATAACACCATCTGCGCCAAATTGTAGTAGGGTTTCTACAAAGTGTTTTTGGGTTTCAATGCTGTCTCTATGGTTGCATAGCAAAAAGGTTTGGCGATCTAGGCCAAGTTCAGCCTCAATGCCGTGCAAGATTTCAGCAAAGAATGGGTTCATGACATCTGGCACCAAAAGACCAACAATGCCAGAACGTGATGTGCGAAGGCTAGCGGCGCGTCTGTTATAAATATAACCTGCAGCTGCGGCGGCTTCTTTAATCTTTTCTCTTGTTATGTCCGCCACTAGAGGGCTGTCGCGTAATGCGAGTGAAACAGTTGCGGTAGATACTCCCAGATCTCTCGCAATTGTCGATAGTGTAATTTTATTAGTCAATGAATCCCTCTTTTCACTGTAATCTCCCAAGTGACATATTTATGACAGGTGGAGAGGCATTGATAAAGGGAAATTTAAAAAGTTTAAAAGAAAATTTAAAAATTTTAAATCGTGATATTTTGCTCATTTGGGGCTAATGATTGTTAGTTGCCTTTTTATTTTAAGAAGGTACAGCTAAAACAAAGCCAATATTGGAGCTAAATAGGCGTTAGGACTCCAAAAAATGACGATTAAAGATAAAAGTTGAGCAAAATGAATGTGAAAAAGAAACATAGAACATGGTTCAAGAACCCTCTTGGTATTTTAGCGCAAAATAGCGCTGGTGGCATTGTGGTGGAAGATTCATTTATTGTTGAATTGGTGGAAGCAGGCGAAAAGCCAGCAGACATAGATGAAATTATTGATTGCTCGCAAAAGGTTGTTATTCCGGGGCTTATCAATACGCATCACCATTTTTATCAAACGCTAACGCGTGCGCACCCTGATGCCATAAATAAAGAGCTATTTGACTGGCTAAAGGCGCTTTATCCTGTTTGGGGCAAAGCGCTGAACAGAGACAGTTTTAGGCTTGCAACGCGTCTTGCCTTAACTGAGTTGTTGATGTCTGGCTGTACGACTGTTTCTGATCACCATTATGTTTTTCCAGAAGGCATAAGTGATGCAATGGACATTCAGGTAGAAGAGGCGCAGCGTCTTGGCATGCGTATAACGCTTAATCGCGGCTCTATGGATTTGTCTGAAAAAGATGGCGGCCTTCCGCCAGATAGCGTGGTGCAATCTGCTGATGAAATATTGCAAGATTGCGAGCGGGTAATCTCTAAATATCATGATTTATCGCATGGCTCATTTGTGCAAGTGGCACTAGCGCCGTGTTCGCCTTTTTCTGTGACCACAGACTTGATGCGCGAAACGGCAGAAATGGCAAAAAGATGTAATTGTCGTTTGCACACGCATTTGGGCGAAACCCATGATGAAGATGAATATTGCATTGAAAAATTTGGCTGCAGACCGGTTGATTATTTAGAAGAAAATGGCTGGCTAAATGAGCGCACATGGCTGGCGCATGGTATTCATTTTAATGATGAAGAAGTTCAAAGACTGGGCGCAAACAAGGTTGGCGTTTGCCACTGTCCTACCTCAAATATGGTTTTGGCCTCTGGCATGTGCAGAACAAAGGCGCTTGAAGATGCAGGCTCGCCTGTTGGGCTTGGTGTAGATGGTTCTGCCTCGAACGACAATTCAAATTTGATGGAGGGGGTTCGACACGCCCTCATGATAAACCGTTTGCAATATGGCGCAGAAGCTGTGACTCACCATGATGCATTTCGCTGGGCAACAGAAGGTTCTGCCGCTTGTTTGGGGCGCGAAGATATAGGCAAGTTAGCCGTTGGCATGCAGGCAGATATTGCGGTTTATGCACTTGATGAATTGCGCTTTTCTGGCGCTGGTGATGCGCTAGCCGCGCTTGTTTTGTGCGGCGCGCATAGCGCAGATGCGGTTATGATTGGTGGCAAATGGCAAGTGAAAGAGGGTTTGCCAGTTGGCGTTGATATTTTGAAATTAAGAAGTGAACATGGCGCTATTGCCAAAGCATTTGCAGGTGCGGTGACTTGAGTAAGATAGACAAAACCTTTCATCAAAATTTTATTGAGATGGACGTTGAAGAAGTAAAAAAAGCAGATACCAGTAATTGGATTGCGGTTGTGCCTTTTGGCGCAACTGAGCAGCATGGACCGCATTTGCCATTTCAAACAGATAGCCTAATAGCGTCTGGTATTGTGAGCCGGCTAAAGACGCAATTGCCTAGCGCTTTGCCGGTTACTTTTTTGCCAGTAGAAGAAATTGGCTATTCGCCCGAGCATATGGACTTTGAAGGCAGTAAAAGTTTGAGCTATGAAGAAGCGCTAAATCGCTGGGTAAGCATTGGTGCCTTGTTGCATTCGCTTGGCTTTAAAAAAATGGTTTTGTTAAATGCGCATGGGGGCAATTCACCTTTGCTGAGCATAGTAGCCACCGAAATGCGCGTGCGCTATGATATGCTATGTGTTGCAACCAGTTGGACACGCTTTGGAAAGCCCGATGGTTTGATTAGCCAAGAAGATGCGGCAATTGATATTCATGGTGGAGAAATTGAAACCTCTGTAATGCTTGCCTTAGAGCCATCAAAAGTAGATATACAAAAGGCTGAAAACTTTGCCTCACAGCAGAGTGTCTTTGCTGAAAGGTTTTCGCATTTGTTGGCTTATGGCAAACATGCCTTTGGTTGGAAAATGCAAGACCTTAATGAAAAGGGTGTTGTGGGCAATGCAAAAAATGCGAGCGCAGAAAAAGGCGAAGCCTTGCTAGCACATAGTGTTGAGGGACTTGTTGAATTGCTTAATGATGTCAAAAAATTTGATTTGTCTTTATTGAAAAAGAAAAGTTGAGCAAGACAAATTAATTCGCAAAATTAGCTGTTAATATGAACATTAGCGCTTATGTAAGTGGCTTAGATATAAGCCCATAAGCTAGCCTTTAAAACAATAAATTATGAGATGAAATTTCTATGACTGAACAAACTGAAATTCAGCAAAGTACACAAGCACCTGTTACGGTTTTAACTGGCTATCTTGGCGCTGGTAAAACAACTTTGCTAAACCGAATTTTGAGTGAAGACCACGGCCGCAAATATGCTGTGATCGTAAATGAATTTGGCGAAATTGGCATTGATAATGATTTGATTGTTGAATCTGATGAAGAAATTTATGAGATGAACAATGGTTGTATTTGCTGCACAGTGCGCGGTGACTTGATTAGGGTTTTGCAAAACCTAATGAAACGCTCTGGTAGATTTGATGCCATTATTGTTGAGACGACTGGACTTGCTGATCCTGCGCCTGTTGCACAGACATTTTTTATGGATGACGATGTTCGTGAAAAAGCGCGCTTAGATAGCGTGGTTGCGCTAGCTGATGCCAAGCACTTATTGCTAAGGTTAAAAGATAGCCCAGAGGCTGAAGACCAAATTGCATTTGCTGATGTTATTTTGCTGAACAAAACGGATTTGGTAAGCGAGGAAGAACTTGCAAAGGTTGAGCGTGTTATTCGTCAGATCAACAGTTCTGCGAAACTTTTTAAAACACAAAAAGCCGATGTTGATTTAAAGGAAATTTTAGAACAGAGCAGTTTTGATCTTACTAAAATTTTAGAAAATGATCCTGACTTTTTAGAGCATGAAGATCATGCACATGATTATGGGCATTCGCACGATCATGAAGGCGAGTGTGGGCCTGGGTGTTCGCACGAAAGTCATTCTCATGATCATAAACATGGCTCAGAATGTGCACCAGATTGCAAAGATGAAAGCCACTCGCATAATCATGGTCATGCAGGTTTAGATGGTGCGATACATGACACAACTATTGGTACGGTTTCTCTAACCGCTGGTGAAGTAAAGCCTGATGTGTTTTTTCAGTGGATCAATAAAATTACGCAAGTCGATGGTGCAGACATTTTGCGCTTAAAGGGCATTGTGGCATTTCCAGATGATGAAGAGCGATATGTTGTGCAAGGCATTCATATGATTGTTGAGGGTGATCATCAGCGCCCGTGGCGTGAAGATGAGCCTCGTAAAACGCGTATCGTGTTTATTGGTAGAAATTTAGATCGCGAAAAGTTGGAACGCACTTTTGCAGCTTGTGCTGCTTAAGAATTAGGGGAAGTTTATGCCAAGCGTTATTCCACTGGTAACCGAT
>JBGCEA010000117.1:0-5975 GCA_045105915.1 Nitratireductor sp. | reverse complement strand
TATTTCAAATGTTGGTTTGTTGGGTACAGGGCAAAAGTCTATGGTGCCTTGCACGCCGCTTGGTTGCCTAATGATGTTGCGTGATCATCATGGTTCGCTTTCGGGTTTAAATGCAGTAGTGTTAGGGCGCTCAAACATTGTAGGTAAGCCAGTTGCTAATTTGCTTTTAAATGACAGTTGCACAGTAACAATCGCTCATTCGCGCACAAAAAATATTGAAGCACTATGTGCTAGTGCCGACATTGTAGTGGCTGCGGTTGGCAGACCCCAAATGGTGAAAAGCGACTGGATTAAAGAAGGCGCAACAGTAATTGATGTTGGTATTAACCGCTTACCTGCGCCAGAAAAAGGCGAGGGCAAAACCCGCCTAGTGGGTGATGTTGACTATAAGGACGTGTTTGAAAAAGCTGGCGCCATTACGCCCGTGCCAGGCGGCGTTGGCCCAATGACTATAGCATGTTTGCTTGCCAATACACTCACTGCATGTTGCCGCATAAATGGCCTACCAGACCCAGTTGGGCTTACGGTTTAGCTGCAATACGCATAATCGTTAGTCATTGGTACCTAAAATTAACTCAAGCTGGTTCAATTTTATCCTTGACCTTTTGCTCAAGAAAGTCTGGAATTGATGTTCAATATTAACTTCTCATGTTTTTACGAGAAGTTTTTATGGGCAATTGAAATTAAAGGAAATCTAATGAACTTCAAAAAAACTGTCTTAGTGGCTGCAGCAACGCTTGCTGTATCATTTGGCTCTGCAATGGCTGGTAGCCATTCAATGAAACTAAAAATTGGTACAGAGGGCGCTTACCCTCCATTCAACAATCTAGAAGCTGATGGCAAGCTTGTTGGTTTTGATGTTGAAATTGCAAAAGCGCTTTGCGAAGAGATGAAAGCTGAATGTGAATTTGTAGTACAAGACTGGGATGGCATTATTCCTGCACTTCTAGCTGGTAAGTTTGATGCTATTATTGCTTCAATGTCTATTACTGAAGAGCGTTTGAAAACTGTTGATTTTTCAGAAAAATATTACAACACACCACCAGCAATTGCTGTTCCAAAAGACTCTACGCTAACATCTGCAACAGATGCTGGTTTGGCAGGTAAAACAATTGGCGCACAATCTTCTACAACTCACTCAGACTATGCAGAAAAGAAACTGACTTCTGCAGATGTTAAATTGTACCCAACAGCTGATGAGTATAAATTAGACATTGAAAATGGCCGTGTTGATGCTGTGATCGATGATGTGATTGTACTTAGCGACTGGATCAATTCTGATGCTGGTAAATGCTGCAAAATCTTGGGCACTCTAGAATCTGATCTTGTGATCAATGGTCCTGGTGCTGGTATTGCTGTTCGCAAAGGCGAAGAAGAGCTACGCGACAAATTTAGCGCAGCGATTAAAGCAATCCGCGCAAATGGCAAATACAAAGCTATTAACGACAAATACTTCTCATTTGACGTTTACTAGTATTTAACTAAGCAATTTTATGCGGCGCACTTATGTTGCGCCGCATATGTTTTTAAAAGATTGTTTTCAACCTTGATGAGTTTAAAGCGAGATAATCAAAATAAATGTCAGCTTTAGAATTATTGAGTTTTGGTGATAGTGGGTGGGGCGATGAAATAGCCCATGGCGTCTTTATCACCGTTGCGCTTTCTTTGAGCGCATTGCCCATTGGGCTCTTTATTGGTTTTTTGGTGTCGCTTGCAAAGCAAAGTCGCGAAAAAACTTTACGCATTTCTGCAGATATTTACACAACCATCTTTCGCGGTCTTCCAGAGTTGTTGACCATTTTTATGGTCTATTTTGGACTTCAAATTGCAATTCGTAACATTGCTATTGCGCTTGGGTTTGAAAGTGGTTTTGAGATTAGCGCATTTTTAGCGGGGCTTATTGCGCTCTCATTGGTTTTTTCTGCTTACACGTCTGAGGTGTTTTTATCTGCCTTTAGAGCCATACCTAAAGGGCAATATGAGGGTGGTTTTGCTGTTGGCTTAACGCGCCGCCAAACTATGCAAAAAATTATTTTACCTCAACTGATAAAAATCGCATTGCCGGGTCTTGGCAATTTGTGGATGATTTTGCTCAAAGACACAGCGCTTATTTCGGTTATCGGCCTATCAGATATCATGCGCCAAACCAGTATTGCTGCAAGGGTCACAAAAGAACCTTTCTTATTTTATGGCACAGCCTGCTTGCTATTTTTGATTTTGGCTTTGCTGTCTTCGGTTGTTTTTTCAAGAATAGAAAAATCATCTAAAAAATCAGAGGCGCTGAAATGAGTTATGTTTTAGAACATAAATCGCAGCGGAGGCCAGCTCCCCCTAAGCCAATGCGCTTATGGAATGGGGAGCGTTTGGCTGGCAATGCTATATTGGCATTTTGGCTCGCGTCTTTTGTGTTTTTGGCTTGGTGGCTTGTTGCCTCTTGGGATAGTGAGTTTTTCAATCGATATTCTGGCCGCTATATAAATGGTGTTCTGGTAACGCTAGGTCTTGTTGCTTTAAGCCTTATACTTGGCGCGGTGCTGAGTGTGCCAATTGCCTTTATGCGCATGTCAAAAAACAAACTCTTAAATAAAATTGCATTTGGCTATATTTACTTTTTCAGAGGCACACCTCTCATAACCCAGCTCTTTTTAGTGTATTATGGGCTTGGTTCATTTCGCGCTGAGTTAGAAAGTGTTGGCCTATGGGGCTTTTTTAGAGAGGCGTGGAACTGCGCTTTATTTGCATTTTCTTTAAATACTGCCGCATATCAGGCAGAGATTTTGCGAGGCGCTATTGAAAGCGTGCCAAAAGGCCAATGGGAAGGCGCCAAAGCGCTGGGTCTTAATAAGTTTCAGATCTATTTAAAAATCATCACACCGCAAGCTCTACTGGTTGCACTGCGCCCTTATGGTAATGAAGTTATTTTGATGCTCAAAGCATCTGCCATTGTATCTATCGTGACTGTGTTTGATTTGATGGGTGAGACAAGGCGCGCTTTTTCAAAGAGCTTTGATTTTCAGACCTATATTTATGCAGCTATTTTGTATTTGATGATTGTTGAGGTTTTAAGAAACTTCATCGATTTTGTCGAAAAGCGCATCACTAAACATCTTAAGCGCTAATCTGTTTAAATAAATTTTGTTTTTGGCTTTGTGATTTGCATGCTGGGTGATACCATTATGGCAACTATAGACATGAACTAGCGATTTTGGTTGCTGAGTTCTAGAAAAAAGGCGCAAAAATGCTTCCAAACCGTGGAAAACGGAGAAGGAAGGGTTCTAGCCACAGAGGAAACGAGAATCAGCAGGCTGAACTTGCGGCATCTGATTTGCGTGAAGAAGACCATGGTTCAGCCAGCAGCACCGCCAAAACGGCAGGAGCGCAGGGTGAATCTTTTGAATCGGGTGGGCACAAAAAACCCGCGCATTTGAAAAAGGGAAGTGGCTTTTCAAAACAAGCTCCTTCTCATTTTGGTTCTAAAAACTCAGGCGAAAACCCTTCTAGCCAAAATGCTAATCCAGCGCATCAGCGCGGGCAAAATAGCCGTGGCTCGCACAAACATAAGCCTAACCATTTGCGCAATATGCGTGCACCTGTCAGCAAAACACCAGCTGCCAGTTATGAGCCTGTTGAAGTGGCAGCGCCAGCTAAGCGTCCATTTGAGCGCAAGCATGAGAGCCATAAATCTAAGGGCAGGCCACACAAACAGCGCATTTATGCAGCGCTTGATCTTGGCACAAATAATTGCAGGTTGCTTTTGGCTATTCCTCAAGAAAGAGGGCGCTTTAGAGTTATTGATGGGTTTTCAAAAATCGTTCGTTTGGGCGAGGGGTTAACGCATTCTGGTAAGTTGAGCGATGAAGCGATGGATCGCGCGGTTGGCGCCCTAAAAATATGCGCAACCAAGCTTGGCAATTATGACATTCGTTTAAAGCGTCTTATTGCAACAGAGGCGTGCAGGCAGGCCAGCAATGGTGAAGCGTTTTTGAAACGCGTTGAACTTGAAGCTGGTATTAAGCTTGAAATTATTGACCGCGAAACAGAAGCAAGACTAGCGGCAGAAGGCTGCGGCGCATTGATGGACAAAAAGGCCGATGCGGGTGTTTTGTTTGATATTGGGGGTGGATCTTCGGAACTGATTTTGGTCAATCGGCGCCAAGGCAAAAAGCGCATTTCTGATCAGATTGTTGCGTGGAACTCTTTGCCTGTTGGTGTTGTAACGCTTGCAGAGCGTTTTGGCGGTGAATTTGTAAGCGCTGAAATTTTTAAGAAAATGGTTGCAGAAGTTTGTACTATGCTGAACGATTTTCCTGATAAAGGCGCGCTTGATCGCATATGGAAAAACGGCAAAGTGCATTTGCTTGGCACCTCTGGCACCGTTACCACGCTTGCTGGAATTCATCTAAAATTAGCGCGCTATGATAGGCGCTTGGTTGATGGGCTTTGGTTGAGTGACAAAGAAATTGACAAAGTGCTCGAAAGCCTTATAGCCATGAATTATCAACAAAGAGCGGCAAGCCCATGTATTGGGGTTGAACGCGCTGATTTGGTAATGGCGGGCTGCGCTATTTTAGAAGCAATACGCATAACATGGCCTGCAAAAAGATTGCGCGTTGCTGATAGAGGTTTGCGCGAAGGTATTTTAACCCAGCTCATGGATCGTGATGGCGCTTGGATAAAACCTAAAAAAGGCAGATGGCCACGCAAGCGCGGTTTTGCTGGTAAAAAACAAGCTGGCAAGCCAACTTTTGGAGAGCAAAATGGCTAGTAAAGACCCAACAGGCGCAACGCCAAAACACAATACAGGCAAGTCTGGTCGCAAGAGCGTAAAGTCTCGCTCGCTCCATGAAAAAGTTAAAACGGCTCGTGGGCGCAAGATATCTTCTACGCTTTGGCTACAACGCCAACTTAACGACCCTTATGTTAAGCGTGCCAAAGCCGAAGGCTGGGCATCTCGCGCGGCATTTAAACTCATCGAAATGGATGATCGCTATAAGCTTCTTAAACCCGGCATGCGCGTGATCGATTTGGGCGCTGCGCCTGGTGGTTGGTCGCAGGTGAGTGTTGTGCGAACAGGCTCAACACCTGATGATGTGAAAGTTGTTGGCATCGATTATCTTGAAATGATAAATGTGCCTGGCGCTACCATTTTGATGAAAGACTTTTTAGACGATGATGCGCCAGATGTTATTATGGATGCACTTGGCGGACACTTGCCAGACGTTGTGATGTCTGACATGGCGGCGCCAACAACAGGGCACCGTAAAACCGACCACTTGCGCACGATGCATTTGGTTGAGGTTGCGCTTGATTTTGCGCTTAAAGTTTTGAAGCCGGGCGGCACGTTTTTATCAAAAACATTTCAGGGCGGAACAGAAGCAAGTTTGCTTCAATTGCTAAAGCAAAACTTTAATGAAATTCAGCATGTAAAACCGCCAGCCTCGCGTGATGGTTCGGTTGAACTTTATTTGCTTGCAAAAGGCTTTAAAGGCACAAACAATAAATAGTTGTTTGTGTTCTGCCAGCACCACTAGTTCGTGCAGTTGCTGAATCACAATTTACAAAATAAAAAATTCATGAGCCATCACAAATAAGTGTCATATATTTTGTACATGTGCATTATTTGAGATTGTAGCATTTATAGGAGCGGACAAATGAAAGCGATAAACTTAAACGAAAAATTAGGTCAATTCTCGACGCATTGGGATCCGCATGTAGTTGCCGACTATAATGAAAATGATGTTATGGTTGTAAAGTTTCAAGGTGAATATCCATTTCATAAGCATGATACAACAGATGATTTTTTCTATGTGCTTGAGGGAGAAATGCAAATGGACATTGAGGGTGAACCTTCGCACACCATAAAAGCAGGCGAGATGTTTGTTGTGCCAAAGGGCGTTGTTCATAGACCAAGAGCAGAAAAAGAAGTGAAAGTGCTTTTGATTGAGCCTAAGGGTGAGCCAAATTCTGGCGATAGT
>JBGCEA010000116.1:0-7938 GCA_045105915.1 Nitratireductor sp. | reverse complement strand
CTTTACTTTCTCAAGGCCTGGTATCGTTCTGATGAACTGATCCTGCACATCTTCAGGCAAAGAGGTTGAAATACCATTTGGATAAACTGTGTCATCGTCCAAGCCTTCAGGCTCTAAAAATATCTGATGGCTGTCTTTATCAGCAAATTTTACAATTTTGTCTTCCACAGAAGGACAATACCTTGGGCCAACACCCTCAATCTGCCCAGAATACATAGCCGATAGCTTTATATTATCAGCAATAATTTTATGGGTTTCTTTTGTGGTTCTTGTAATGCCGCATTCTATTTGCTCATTTGGAATCGTCTGCGTAAGCGTTGAGAAAGGCACAGGCTCATCATCAGCCGCTTGCATTTCAAGACTTGCCCAATCAATCGTTTTACTGCTCAAGCGCGCTGGCGTGCCAGTTTTTAGCCTAGATAAAGCAAAGCCTGCGTTTTCTAGTGTATTAGACAAACCATTAGAAGGCGCTTCGCCCATACGTCCTGCCGGTATTTTTTGAGTGCCAATATGAATAAGACCGCGCAAAAACGTGCCAGTGGTTAAAACAACCGCGCCACAGGCAATCTGCTTACCATCTGCCAGCACAACGCCCTCAACCCGATTATTCTTCAATACCAAGTCTTCAACCGCAGCTTCTATAACTTCAAGGTTTTCTACTTGGCTAATAGCTTCTTGCATTGCCAATCTATAGAGCTTGCGATCTGCTTGTGTTCTTGGGCCCCTCACGGCCGGCCCTTTGCGGCGATTTAGCAATCTAAACTGAATACCGCCTTTATCTGCAGCCTGTCCCATAAGGCCATCAAGCGCATCTATCTCTCTAACCAAATGTCCTTTGCCAAGACCGCCAATCGCTGGATTACATGACATAACGCCAATTGTATCTGCCTTATGCGTTACAAGCGCTGTCTTAGCCCCAAGGCGCGCAGAAGCCGCTGCCGCCTCTGTGCCTGCGTGGCCGCCACCAATTACGATTACATCATATTTATCAGTCATGTTTGTTTCTCTAAGCAAATCACATTGCTTTTAGCTAGAACTTTGGCTCTATAGAATTATCTCGAGTCCATACTCTAAAGGTTTTGAACCGTAAAGTGATTCTCTACATCCACTGCGAATATATAGCGCTATATCGATCAAATAGCTTAAAAAGCTAGCAAAAGATTCGGAAACGAAATTGTTTCACGTGAAACACCTATGTTTAACAACTGCAATTTAGGTTGTTGTTTCACGTGAATCCTTACTTACCCACACAGAACTCTGAGAAGATTACATCAAGTAAGTCTTCTACATCTACGCGACCTGTAAGCTTGCCAATATGATCTGCCGCTAAGCGAAACCCTTCAGCTGCAAAAACAATATCATTAGAACCTGCTTTTTGTGCTCTTTGTAATTGTGAAAGCGCGCTGCCTAGTTCTTCTCTATGCCTCTGTCGGCTAATAAGTAAATTATTAGAGTTAGAAGCTTTCTGCATAAGTGTGTTTCTTAGATAATCAATCAGAGATTCAATATCGTTATTCTTTACAGATATGTTTAAAAGATCAGATGTGCTGTGATCTTCGACGTGTAGATCAGATTTAGTAATTATGGTCTGAAAGTTAATGTTGTCTAAATTTGGTCTACCATCTGCATCTTGGTCTGTTGCCTGGAGCCACAACACTAAATCACTATCATTGCCTGCTCTTCTTGCGCGTTCAATACCTTCAAGCTCTACTTTGCTGGTGGTATCTCTTATGCCTGCAGTGTCTGTAATAATCACCTTATAGCCGGCTATGTCTAAGACAGTTTCTAGTGTATCTCTAGTTGTTCCAGCCTCATCGCTAACAATGGCTATTTCTCTATTAGCCAAAGCATTCATGAGGCTAGACTTGCCAGCGTTAGGTGCACCCATAAGAACAACACGAAAGCCATCTCTTACAATTTCACCAATATTGCTATCATCAAGAAAATCAGTGAACTCTGCTATGAGATGTTCTGTGTCAGCCCAAACTAGATCAGAGGCTGAGCCTGGTACATCTTCTTCATCTGCAAAATCAAGCTCTGCTTCAATCAAGGCACGAATTTTAATAATACGTGTTCTCCATTCCTCTAATTGAAGTCTTAACTTACCAGAAGAAGTATCAACGGCCTGCTTTCTTTGTTCTTCTGTTTCAGCCGCTATTAGATCGCTTAGGCCCTCAATCTCTGTCAGATCAAATTTGCCATTCTCAAAAGCGCGTTTCGAAAATTCACCAGCTTCAGCAAGTCGGCAATTATCAAAAGAACCAAGAACATCTAAAAATTTAGAAACTACGGCCTTACCACCATGCAAATGAAACTCAGCGCAATCTTCACCAGTAAAGCTGTTTGGAGATGGAAACCACAATACCAGTGCTTTATCAATAAGACTCTGATCTCTTGGGTTTGTAACTTTGAGCAAAGATGCCATACGCGGCGGAGGTACTTTAGAGACTAGAGCATTTACTACAGTCTGAGTATTAGGCCCAGACAAGCGAATAACTGCCACACCAGAAGGAAGTGCGCCACTAGAAAGAGCAAATATAGTATCAATAGAGCTCAACTTCATAATCCTTCAAATATTAATTGCTTAATCTATTGTTTCGTAACCGACTCAAATAAATAACTTACAAAAAAAGGCGCTTCTCAGAAATGAAAAACGCCTTTTATATAATAAAATCAATAACTTACGTGTTCATTGTATCGAAGAAATCATCATTATTCTTTGTTTGTTTCAACTTATCGATCAAGAACTCAATAGCATCTGTTGTACCCATAGAAGACAAGATACGACGAAGTACAAAAATCTTAGCCAGATCAGCTTTTGGAATAAGAAGATCTTCTTTTCTTGTACCAGATTTCAAAATATCCATTGCTGGGAATACGCGCTTATCTGCAACCTTGCGATCAAGAACGATCTCAGAGTTACCTGTACCCTTAAATTCTTCAAAGATAACTTCATCCATACGCGAACCAGTATCGATTAGAGCAGTCGCGATGATGGTGAGTGAACCACCTTCTTCAATGTTACGAGCAGCACCAAAGAAACGTTTAGGGCGTTGCAATGCATTGGCATCCACACCACCGGTCAAAACTTTACCAGATGAAGGAACAACTGTGTTGTAAGCTCTACCAAGTCTAGTAATAGAATCGAGTAAGATCACAACATCGCGGCCATGTTCTACAAGGCGCTTAGCTTTTTCAATTACCATTTCAGCAACTTGAACGTGACGAACAGCTGGTTCATCAAATGTCGATGAAACAACTTCACCTTTAACCGAACGCTGCATGTCTGTTACTTCTTCAGGGCGCTCATCGATTAGAAGAACAATCAAATAGCTCTCTGGATGATTTGCTGTAATAGCATGCGCAATATTTTGAAGAAGTACGGTTTTACCAGTACGTGGTGGCGCAACAATTAATCCACGTTGACCTTTACCAAGTGGCGCAACCAAATCGATAACTCTTGATGATAGATCTTTAGATTCTGGATCATCGATCTCCATCTTAAAGCGATCATCTGGATATAAAGGCGTAAGATTATCAAAGTGAACTTTATGCTTGATCGTTTCTGGATCATCAAAGTTAATTGTATTCACTTTTAGAAGTGCAAAATAACGCTCACCTTCTTTAGGGCCACGAATTGGACCTTCAACAGTATCACCAGTTTTAAGTGAGAAACGTCTAATTTGCGAGGGAGAGATATAAATATCATCAGGGCCTGGCAAATAGTTAGCATTAGCAGATCTTAAAAAACCAAAGCCATCTTGTAAGACTTCAACAACACCTTCGCCGATAATTTCAATATCATCTTCAGCAAGGTTTTTAAGAATGGCAAACATCAATTCTTGTTTGCGCAAAGCACTTGCGTTTTCTACTTCAACCTCTTCAGCAAATGCCAAAAGTTCTGTAGGCGATTTAGCTTTAAGTTCTTGGAGTTTCATTTGTTCCATTTAATTCTCTATTCGAAATAAATAATAATAATAATTTGATGAAATTGATAAGATTCAAACAAGAAAGAAAGAAGTTTGAATCACTCGCTCTTAGAATAGGCGATTGAAGACGCTGAAGGTCTATATCCAAGTCCTATAAAACCTTTTACACAACTGCAAGAAGAAAATGATGAAAAAGTGGCTAAAAAGGTTTCACAACAACTAAAATAACAATGAAAACCATGAAAACAGCAGGTACTTCATTCATAAAGCGATAAAATTTTGGAGATTTTAGACGTTTATCAGCAGCAAACTCTTTTACCCACTTGCTACAAACACCATGATAACCAGTTAGCAAGAAAATCAATACAAACTTTGCAGCAAACCAACCTTCCATCCAAGCTTCAACCGTATACATAAGCCACAGGCCAAATATCCAAGTAGAAATCATGGCTGGAGTCATTATTCCTTTTAGCAAACGACGTTCCATAATTTTAAATGTCTCAGACGCATCAGAGCCAGTTTTAAAATCGAAGTGATAAACAAATAATCTAGGCAAATATAACATTGCCGCCATCCAAGCGATGACAGAAACAATATGAGCAACCTTTAGCCATTCATACATATTTTATCCTCTAATACGTTTTATCATATCTTCTACATGTTTAATCGGTACTTGAGGTGTAATGCCATGACCCAGATTGAAAATAAATGGACCATTAGCAAAATGTTCTAAAATAGTATCAATACCACTATTCAAAGCATCACCACCTACCAACAAACGTAATGGATCTAAATTGCCCTGAATAGGACATTCTTTTTGAAGTTCTTGTGCTGTTTTAAAAGGAATTGTCCAATCAAGACTTAACGCATCAACACCAGTTTTGTTTTTATAATCAAGATAATTAAATCCAGCGCCTTTTGGAAAACCTATAATCTTAGCATCAGGAATTTCCTTACGAACTTTATCAACAATACGCTTTACAGGTTTAATGCACCAATTTTCAAAGTCAGAGTTTCCAAGAACACCAGACCACGAATCAAAAAGCTGAACAGCATCAGCGCCACTTTTTAGTTGTGTGATTAAATAATCTGCTGAAACATCAGCCAATAAATTCAGTAATTTTTCAAATTCAACAGGGTGCTGATAACTAAAAGTACGCGTTGGCGCTTGATCAGGCGTCCCTCTGCCAGCAATGATATAAGTTGCTACGGTCCAAGGCGCTCCACAAAAACCTAAGAATGTAGTTTCATCAGGAAGTGCACCTCGAATAGATTTAACGGCTTCAAAAACAGGTGTTAAAAACTCAATTGCTTCTTCACTGCTTTTAAACTGATCAACTAATGAATTTATTTCTTGTGCAGTGATTGGCTCTAACCTTGGGCCTTCACCTTCAACAAATCTAACTTTTCTACCAATTGCATCAGGAATAACTAAAATATCAGAAAATAAAATAGACGCATCGAAACCAAAACGATCGATTGGCTGCAACGTAACTTCTGTAGCTAGTTCTGGTGTGTAACAAAGATTTAAAAAATTACCTGCTCTTTTTCTTGTTTCTTTATATTCAGGTAAATATCTTCCTGCTTGTCTCATCAACCAGATAGGTGGCACATCATATGATTTACCATTCAAAACATTCATTACTTTTTTGTTTATAGAGTTTTCCAACGTGCGTCCTAGTAAAATCTAAATTTCAATTTGTTTTTTGTTTATTATTGTCTGTGAATAATGAGTATTAAAACTTATGAACAATTTTTCAAATTCGTAAAAAAAGTGATTTAAAAAATCATCACACACAATCACTCTGTTAATAACGTGAATAAGTCGAAACTAGTCTATAAATTCAATGAATTAAAGAACTCATATCTGCGACAAATTCATCAAACAATTATTGTTAGCTGTGAATGAAATTAGCTAACTATGCTTTTCCCCAATATTAACATAATGTGCACAAAACCTACCACACACATTTATATAGGAACAAAATTTAAGTCAGTGGGTGCAAAACTGTTAAAAAGATTACACTTCAACTTATACAACATGTTTCACACTAATTCACAGCCTAGCAAAAGTTTTTATAAAAAAGACTCGACTCGAAAAATAGAATAAGAATCTGCCATGAAAAAAATCATATTAGCTTCAAAAAGTGTATACCGCGCAACGCTACTTAACAATGCAGGCATTGAGTTTGAGCAGCAAGCTGCAAATGTTGATGAAAGAGCAATTGAAGAGCCGCTTTTAAACACCGGTTCAACCGCTGCTGATATTGCAGAAGTTTTAGCCATCGCCAAAGCGCAAAATGTTTCACAAGCAAATAAAGACGCCTACATTATTGGCTCAGACCAATCGCTATCTTTAAATGGCGAGTTATTACATAAGGTCGACACTATGGAAGAAGCCAGACAGCGCCTTTTATTATTGTCAGGCAAAAGCCATGAGTTAAACAGCGCTGTTGCCATTGTGAAGAATGATGAAATCATTTGGTCTTTTGTAGATAAAGCAATTATTACTTTTAGAGAGTTAAGTCCAAAATTTGTTGGTCAGCATTTGGCAAGTGTTGGCGAAGTGGCGCTATCGAGTGTTGGCGCTTATCAAATTGAAGGAAAAGGGGTTCAGCTATTTGAAAAAATAGAAGGAGATTTCTTTTCTATAATGGGGCTGCCCTTAATGCCACTATTGGCACAAATGCGTACCCAAAACCTATTGTCAGCCGAAGATGAATAAGAAGCCAACTAAGCATAATTTTAAAAGTGAAATGTGAATATGAATAAAACCAAAATCAAACAAGCATTTGTCTGCGGCTTTCCAATCGCACATTCAAAATCACCCATCATTCATAATTATTGGCTCAAGCAAAACAATATTGCAGGTTCGTATGAAAAAATTGCAGTTGAGAGTGAAAACTTCAATGCATTTATTATAGAGCTTCAACAAAATGGTTTTACGGGCGGTAATGTTACATTGCCTCATAAAGAAGCAGCTTTTCAGCAAGTTCAAAAATTAGATGAAGTGGCTCAAAAAATTGGCGCAGTAAACACGCTTTGGTATGAAAACGACATATTATATGGCGGCAATACAGACGCATATGGCTTCACCGCAAATTTAGATCAATATTGTGAAGATTGGTCAAAAAACGCTGACCAAAAAACCGCCATGGTTATAGGTGCTGGCGGGGCTTGCCGCGCAATTTTATATGCTCTTTTAGAGCGCGGTTTTTCTAAAATCATTTTGGCCAACCGAACACTAAAGACAGCACAAAAACTCGCTGATGAATTTAGCGATAAAATTCTTCCTATAAACCTAGAAGAAACATCGTCTCATATTTCTAGTGTAGATTTTTTAGTCAACACCACGAGTTTGGGCATGTATGAAGACGATGCCTTGCCGGTAGATATTAAAAATATCAAAAGCACAGCAGTAGTAACTGATATTGTATATACACCCCTAAAAACAAAACTTCTAAAGCAAGCCGAAGCAATGAATTTGAAAACAATAGATGGTTTGGGCATGTTATTGCACCAAGCCGTGCCTGGGTTTGAAAAGTGGTTTGGTGTTAGACCACAAGTGAACCAAGAGTTGCGCAACTTGGTTTTAGCTGAGTTGAAATAAGAAGAAACATTTATGATTATCATTGGACTGACAGGCTCTATAGGAATGGGAAAAACCACAACGGCAAAGTTTTTTGCTGATGCTGGAATACCTGTCCAAAATGCAGATGAAGTCGTTCATGTTTTATATCAAGGTGATGGCGCAGCGCTAATAGAAGAAGCGTTTCCAAATACAGTTATAAATGGCAAAGTAGATAGGCAAGCGCTTGGCAAAAAGGTGCTCGGCAATAAAGCTGCCTTAAAGCAGCTCGAAAACATAGTGCACCCACTTGTGCAAAAGGCACGCGAAGAATTTATTGAGGAACATAAAGCCAAAAAAACACCAATGGTGTTGTTAGACATTCCTCTATTATTTGAAACTGGTTTAGACAAACATTGCGATGTTATTGTAGTCGTAAGT
>JBGCEA010000115.1:0-11208 GCA_045105915.1 Nitratireductor sp. | reverse complement strand
GTTTTCTTTTCAGCTTTTTCAATCGCCTTGCTAATTAAAGCATATTCTTTTTCGCTAAACGCTTTCATCTTACCAACCTCCAGAGGCACCGCCCCCACCAGATGAGCCGCCCCCGCCACTAAAACCACCACCAGAAGAACGTCCAGATGACCAACCCCCGCCTGAAGATCTGCGAGAAGATCTACCTGAAAAGCGCGATCTAGGTCTGCCAGTTTTAAAATCTATGCCAAGCCAACGATAATGATTCTTTTTAATTTTCTCACCAAAAATACTAGCCAGCATGCCAGTAAATAATGAAACAAAAAACAACAACACCCATATTACAAAAAAGAGAGTTTCAAATATACCCGGATTATTGTTTTTCTTCTTTGTTGGGTTCCGCTTAGAACGAGATTCCAACTCTGCCATATCACCTGACAGCACATTGATAATCATATCAACACCATTATTAATGCCGCCGCCAAAATTACCTTTTTTAAATTCAGGCACAATTACGTTGTCTATAATCAGCTTAGAAGCGGCGTCAGTTAAAACACCTTCCAGTCCATAACCTACTTCAATTCTAAGTTTGCGATCATTTTTTGAAATGAACAGCAACACGCCATTATTCTCATTTACTTGTCCAAGCTTCCAATGCCTAAAAAGCAAATTCGAATATTCTTCTAAATTCTCACCATCTAAAGACGTAACAGTCGCCACAACAATTTGATCAGAAGACTTTGCTTCATAGGCCGCTAATTTAGAAGTAATCTTAGCTTCTAAACCAGCGTCAATAATTTTTGCGCCATCAACAACACGCCCGCTAAGAGCAGGAAATTTTAATCCGCTATTTAAGCCATTAGCTTGCGCGGTAACAGGAGAAGAATTTGCCCCATTTTCATTTTCTAAAAACTCAGCAGTTTGAACGCCGCTAGAGCCCACCCACTCACTGGTTAAAACCTTTGGCAAAACACCAAAGGTTAAAAACGCAGCAACGCCAAATGAAATGAGGCAATATAAAACTTTGTCGTAAATAAAAGACATATTAAACGCCTTAGTTAAACTTTACCTCAGGCGCTTTAGTTTTCTCTTCTTCCACGCTGAATGTTTGCATTGGCAAATTCTCAGAATACATAAGGCTACGCCACCAACGACCCGGAATAGTTTTCAGTTCAGTATTATAAAGACGAACCGCTTCAATATAATCGCGGCGCGCAACTGCAACTCTATTTTCTGTGCCCTCTAGCTGAGACTGCAAAGCCAAAAAGTTTTGATTTGATTTCAAATCAGGATAGCGCTCAACTGTCACCAACAAACGAGACAACGCACCAGACAAACCAGCTTGATTAGACTGAAATTGTTTAAACGCTTCTGGGTTGGTTAAAATATCTTTTGGTAACTGAACAGAGCTGGCCTTAGAACGCGCTTCAACAACAGAGGTCAAAACATCCTTTTCTTGCGCCGCAAAGCCTTTTACCGTTTCTACAAGATTTGGAATAAGTTCGGCTCTTCTTTGATACTGATTGAGAACTTGGCTCCATTTTGCACGTGCATTTTCTTCATAGGTTGGAATGTTATTAATTCCGCAACCACTTAAAAACGCGCCCATCATAAAAATAGCTAAAACATGAACCCATTTGCGAGTTAAAACTGTCATTTTAAAATTCCCAATTCAAATCAAAGTAAGTTGGTACATTATAGCTTCTGCCAAAATAATCAAAGCATATTCAAATTGTAGCAAGCAAAACGTCTTTATGCTGTACCTTGGCTGAGTGTTGATCTAAAAAACAAAAATGGATCAGTCACAAACCCAAATGTCCCAAACAAAGCCAACAGCCAAAAAGGCTGTTATTGTAATCTCTTCTCATGTTGCACGTGGAACCATTGGTAATAGAGCTGCTGTTTTTACATTAGAAACTATGGGGCACCCAGTATGGACAGTGCCAACGGTTATTTTGCCTTGGCATCCAGGCCACGGCCCAGCCACAAAAATTGTCACGCCCACGCAAGAATTCAAAGCCATATTAAACGATCTTGCCAATGCAAAATGGATCGATGAAGTTGGCGCGGTTTTAACGGGCTACATGGCTAACGAACAACAAGTTGATGCCGTAACCCAATTTATAAAAACGCTAAAAGCTAAAAACAAAGACATAGTGCATTTATGCGATCCCGTTATGGGCGATAATGGCAAATTATATGTAAGCGAAGAAACCGCCAAAGCCATAAAATCTGACTTAGTGCCTGTCTCTAATATTATTACGCCAAACCTATTTGAATTTGGCTATTTAAACGACAAAAACATAACCACTATTCAAGAAGCCATTGAAGCCTCTAAAAACTTTCCAAACCAAACCATGCTCATCACCTCTATTGCTGGCATGATGTCAAACCAGATTGGCAATTTATTGGTCAAAGGCAAAGAGATTTTGTTTGCAGAGCACCGCTATGTAAATGGCCCGCCCAATGGTTCGGGCGATTTGGTTTCGGCGCTCTTCATCGCGAACATGCTAGAATATACAAAACTCGAAACCGTTTTGCAGCGCACCACGGCAGCCGCATTCGAAATCATTGCAAATTCTGCAAAACAACAGGCAGACGAATTACTGCTCGAAACAAACACGCATAGCTTTTTGCGACCAATGGCAATGGTGCAAATTAGATCTATGGGGCTAGCCACGCAAATAAGAAAAGCGCCAAAAAGAAAACCAAAAACCACCTAGCCAGCCATACGTTTTTCTAATATCAGCATTGCAGATAAGTAACTTGAATTTCAATTTGTTTAGGGTAAAAATATATCATGGCTAATTTTCCAAAAAAACTACTCGATGGCTACGCAAATTTTATGTCTGGCCGCTACGCAAATGAAGAATCAAGATATCGCAAGCTAGCAGAAGAAGGCCAAGAGCCTGACACTATGATTATTGCATGCTGCGATTCTAGAGCCGCGCCCGAAACAATTTTCGATTGCGGCCCAGGCAGCCTATTCGTGGTTCGCAACGTTGCAAATTTAGTACCACCCTACACACCAGATGGCGCATATCACTCAACTTCTTCAGCACTCGAATATGCGGTGCAAGTTTTGAAAGTTAAAAACATCATCGTTATGGGTCATGGCAGATGCGGCGGCATTCAGGCGGCTTTAAAGCCAATGGCAAAACCGTTATCGCCAGGCGACTTCATCGGAAAATGGCTAACGCTTCTCACCAATGTTGCCGAAAAAGTAAATCAAAGCGAATTACTAACCGATGCTGAGCGCCAAACCGCGCTAGAAAGAATCTCGGTTCGCAACTCAATCGACAATCTAAGAAGCTTTCCATGCGTCTCTATTTTAGAAAATAAAGAAAAGCTAAACCTACATGGCGCTTGGTTCGATATTTCTACTGGAGAATTATGGATAATGGATCCAGAAAATGGCGACTTTAGACGCCCAAATATGGACTAACCCTTTCGCGAATACCCTCTAAAACTGGCCAATAAAAACTAAGCCCAAAAGTGAAAACGGACCACCAGTTAAGAATATTTGGGGCGTTAATATTCTTGCGGTGATCCGTTCTTCCCGTATACGGGAGCAAATTTAGTAAAACTAAATCTGACAAGAAATGCATAGCCCAGTCCAAAATTCATTTATGTGCATTATAGCACACAGCGTATGCAAATTTGCTTTTTTATTTGGCTGCCTATTTGCGCTCATACATTCTTGGCATCTATTGCCAAGCCCATATTCATAAAGCCCTTTATCAAGCCAAAAAACCTGCTAACATTCAGCCAACATTTCTGTTTAGGGGCAAACATATATGAGTGCTAGCAACATGCGCGATACGATTTCTAATCATTTAGAAGATTCTGATTTAGAGAGTTATACCCCGCCCTCGCGCGGCAATACGCTGGCGCATTTTACAAACCCAAACAACAAATATAGTGGCTTATCATCAGCTGAAGAACAATTGTTAGAAGCCTGCGTGCGCGGTGAAGATTGTATTATTGGCAATGGTGAACGCCCAACACTTGCAAGCGAGCAAAACGAAATTCGCGGCTCATTTCTGCGTTATCTCATTTTGGGTGGCTGCCAAAAAATTAAGCCCCATGCCAGAGGCGTTAGGCTAATTGGCGCTTTCATTACAAGAAGAAAAACCCCAGACCAAAACATTTGTTTAGATTTAAATGCCGCTAAAATTTCAAAAGATGTTTATGTCGCAAATTGCAATTTAGAAGGTGACGTAATTTTATATGGCGCAAATTGCAAGACCTTCAGTTTACAAGGTTCACTTGTAGATTCTATTCTGGCAGACCGCATTTCCTCAGAAGGAAGCATCATGCTTCGAAATGGGTTTCAAACGGAAGGAGGCGTACAATTAAAAGGCGCTAAAATTGGTGGTGATTTAGATTGCAAAAAAGCTAAATTTAAAAATTCAAATATAGCGCTTTACTGCGACCGCATAGAAGTTAAGGGCGATATCTTTTTAGATCAAGGCTTTACTGCATCGGGTGAAGTGCGATTACTAGGCGCAAAAATTGGCGGTGATCTAACTTGCAATAACGGCATTTTTAAAAATCATTTAAATGCAAAAGGCGCATCCATTGGAGGTAATGTTTGGCTCGATAAAGCTTTTCAAATCTCAGACTTTGTAAGTTTATCCAATGCTATAATAGGCGGAAACCTAAATTGTAGTGGCGGCACATTCCACTCTAAGCAAGGCGCCATACACGCCAATAAAAGCACCATTGCTGGCAATGTGATTTTGGGTGAATGCAACTCAGCAGGTACATTCGCTTTTCAGGGCGCAAAAATTGACGGTGATTTTTCTGCGCAAGGCGCAACTCTATCGGCCAAAAATTCTATTGAACTTAGAAATGCGCAAATAGCAGGCACATTTGTATGGCGCGAAATTAAACATTCCCCAGGCATGCTAGATTTGGGCGGCGCTAAAGTTAAATCGCTGAATATGGATGAAAAAAGCTGGCAAAAACCAAGCGCCATTAAGCTCAATAATTTCATTTATGACGGGTTTGAAAATTTAGAGCCAGGCGCAAATACCAGCTACTGGAAACGCTTTTTAGAAAAGCAACCAAAGTCAGATTTAACCGATAGGTTTAGACCCAAACCCTTTGAGCATTTGGCAAAGGTATTAGACACTATTGGCTTTGAAGAAGAAGCGCGCGGCATGCGCATTCAGCGCCAGCGCCTACAAACAGAATTTTTGCAAAAGCATGACCCCGACCGTGTAAAGCTAGATGGCCACGGCAACAAGCACACTAATTGGCAACACAAACTCAATGTATTTTGGCGCAAAAATATAAGCGGCTTTTTTGTAGACTATGGCTATAGACCCGGCAAAGCGGCAATTTATCTTGCCATACTTATTATGGCTGGCACGCTAATATATTGGAACGCCGCTAAATCTGGCATCATGACACCCACCCATCCGCTTATTTTTAAAGAGGCTACCAATGGCGGTTTCATTCCTGAGCGCTGCGCCGACAATTGGGTATATTTCCCTGCGGACATAGCAGACAAATGCGCAGATGCAGTGCCATCCGAATATTCTGAATTTAATTCATTCATTTATGCGGCAGATGTTGTTTTGCCAATTGTAAACTTTCGTATGGAAGCAGACTGGTCGCCCCGCGTTGTAGATGTAAAAGGCCAGCGCAACTGGCATGGCTGGCTTGTGCGTTTAGGGGAGTGGATTCTAATTTTTCTTGGCTGGGTACTTTCTTTACTCTTTGTATCTGCCGTTGGCGGTATCATTCGAAGATAAAACCAACAGATTTGACAAACAGGCAACCCAAGCTTAAATACAGCACAAGGGCAAAGACCCCTGCCGCTCGTGAGCATTTGCTATGGTGAAGTCTTTTTTCAAAATCATCCATCCTTTTTGTGTTGCGGTGATGGTAATACGAGCCCCATACAATTCGCATCCAGACACGAAAGAACTCTGTGATGAATGGTATTATTCCTTCTATTGAAGAACTAAAATTAAGAGCAAAACGCCTGCGCGAAGAGCTAAACCAACAAGGCACAACAATAAGCCATAGCAATTCGCTAGAACTTATTGCCAAAGAATTTGGTGTAAAAGATTGGAACACCCTATTTGCAAAAGTTGGCAATGCGCCGCCTATACCCAAATTTTATGTAGGGCAAAAAGTGCATGGCACTTATTTAGGACAAAACTTTACAGGCACTATTCACCGGCTTAGCCAGCTAAGCCAAACGCAATCTGGTTATTTACGAATCACCTTAGATTTTGATGAGCCAGTTGATGTTGTGACCTTTAAAAGCTTCTCTAACTTTCGAAAACGCGTAAATGCAACAATTTATGAAAGTGGGTTAAGTCCTCAAAGGCGCTCTGATGGAACACCGCAAATAACTATAAAATCAACATCTTAATAGCTTTTGCCTGTTTAAACCCTTTTTGATTGTTTTTAAAAAGGGTTTATTTCCACAAACAAGAGTTGCCAGCAGTTCATAATTCATCTTAAATTTCTGTGTTAACTTAATCTGGGGAGATTATTATGAACTTATCAGCACCAACAAAATGGGTATTTCTCATTTCTGTTATCATCGCAATTTTGGCAATACTAATGCACATGTCTATTATTAGCTTTGCAGCAATACCGTCATTTTCTGCGCTAGGCATTGCATATGTCATTTTACTTGCAGGTTGCTTGTTAAAAGGACTGTAAGCAAAATTTAAACAACAAAAAGGCCACTCCCAATATTTGAGAGTGGCCTTTTTAATTTCTATATAAGTTTAATTAGCCAGCTTTTGGCGAAATCAAATTACGCTCAACCAAAAGCTCTGCAATTTGCACTGTGTTAAGTGCCGCGCCTTTGCGCAAATTATCAGAAACCACCCAAATATTTAGGCCATTATCAACGGTCGAATCTTCGCGAATACGAGAAATGTAAGTCGCATCATCGCCAGCGCATTCAAGTGGTGTTACATAGCCGCCGTCTTCGCGCTTATCGACAACCAAAATGCCCGGCGCCGCACGCAAAATTTCACGCGCTTCATCTGCAGAGATTTCGTTTTCAAATTCAATGTTCACAGCTTCAGAGTGACCAATGAAAACAGGCACACGAACAGCAGTACAAGTCACCTTGATATTCTTATCCAGCATCTTCTTAGTTTCAGCGACAACTTTCCATTCTTCTTTTGTAGAGCCGTCATCTAAAAACGTATCAATGTGCGGAATGACATTATAAGCAATGCGCTTTGTAAACACTTGACTTTCAATAGGATCATTCACCAACACAGCACGTGTTTGGTTGAACAATTCATCCATAGCCGCTTTACCACCGCCAGAAACAGACTGATAAGTAGCAACAACAATACGCTTAATTTTAGCATGGTCATGCAAAGGCTTAAGCGCCACTACCAATTGTGCAGTTGAGCAATTTGGATTTGCGATAATGTTGCGCTTAGTAAAACCTTCAATATCATCTGGGTTCACTTCAGGCACAATCAATGGCACTTCCATATCGTAGCGAAATGCAGATGAATTATCGATAACAACACAGCCTTGCTTACCAATTTTTGGCGCCAGCTCTTTAGACAAATCGCCGCCTGCCGACATTAAAGCAATATCGGTATCAGAAAAATCATAACCCTCAAGTGCTTTAACTTTTAAAGTCTTATCACCATAAGAAACTTCGCGCCCTTGCGAACGACGAGATGCCAATGGCACAATTGTATCTGCCGGAAAGCCACGTTCTGCCAGAATGCTCAACATTTCAGTGCCAACATTACCTGTTGCACCAACGATTGCGATTTTAAAACCCATTTTATACTCCTGAGCGCTTTGCGCTTAGCCACGAATATTAGATAAACTATCAACTATATTCGTAACCATTGTTATGCTCTCCTAAAACCAAAGACATGTCTTTGGTCTTTCCGCTCTCCGCAAATTCCAGGAGAGCATCAGGAACAAGCAGCAACGGTCAGACCAATTTGGTCTTCGTGGTCGTCTTAGTTGTTTTTGATGTAAATAAAGGAAGAGAACAGCCAAAAGCACCCATGCCAAAATCAGCATAAGTGCAATCAGAATTATTGAACATTTGATTAGTCATAACTTTCCCTTTGCGCCTCTTTTTAAGGAGAATTTTGCAAGAGTCAATCTAACTAAATGCGTGTAATCGAAAATTTATAAAAACTTCCGATCACACTTAGTAATAGTTATGCTTGTTAGCTTGATAAGAACAAATTAGATAATTGGTTCAAAATGCCTTTAAAGGCAGCATTCAAAGCACTTGAGTTAGACGCGTGAAAGTAGTTTTCAGGCGTTGTCGCACAATCTGTCATCAAATTTTTAGTGCTGTTACTTATGTTATTACCAAACGTAATGGTATAAATTCCAATGCCTTCAGCTTTAACTTTGTTACAAGCGGATTTTGTCCAATTATTCGCTCTACTGCTACTATATTTAGTGTGCCACGGCGTAGAAGGCAGGTTAGGAGCAATAGTGTTGTCACCATCGGTCATCAAAACCAAAATCTTCTTTGTGAAAATATCATTATCTGGAGCGCCTTCTGTAAATGGAGCTTCTTTACTCAATACTCTCCAGCCCCACATCACACCATCAGCAATGTAGGTCATGCCAGATGCTCTCATTGCATCTAACTGCGATATAATCGAAGATTTATTTTCTGTAAGAGGTTGAATTTGATTCGGGCAACCAGAATTAGAATAATTCATGTGACCTGGAACACGTTTATTACCCGTATATTTGTCATCTCTCAAATGAAATGGTTTCTTCCTAGAACCCACACAACCAGTAAATGTATAAGTTCTTGTATAACAACCACTCCACCAACTGCAAACTTGCTGAGAATAATCATTGGCAACATTCATCCAAGATGCGTTTCTGTTAGCCACGCCAACATTAACATATTGAGAAAATGGAATTAGACCCACTTTAACTTTACCTGCATTTGCTTCTTCAAATAGCGAGTTTACAAAACTCTTAGATGCATTTTTCAACGATGTAAGTTTACTGCCGCCCATAGAACCAGTGTTATCAAGTGCAAGTGCAACTTCAACATTACCAACATTCAGCTTAATACTAGCTGCGTTATCAAATTCTAATGAATCATAACCAGCGATTGCAGAAATTGAAGGATCTGTTGAACCTTTAACTGAAGCGCTAATATTACCATTATCATTATCGATCACGATATTGATGTCTTTTAGCTTTGAAGCCAGCTTTGGGCCCAATGATGCAGAAAGGTGACCTTCAATCAATGTTTTGATTTCTTGATCTGTTTTCTTACCCAGCTGGTGAGAGGCCGCAAGAATAGCAAGATCGAGTTCATGTTGAACTGTTTTTTGATCACTCAGCATTCTTGAATAGTCAATTGCAATGCCCGCACCTAGCATAAGTGGAAACATTGACAGGCCTGCAATTATAGCAAAGTTACCTGATTTATCTTTTAAAAAACTCTTTACAATAGACACAGTAGTTCCAATCAATACTTATTGTTTGTAATTATGCTACAGCTAAAAAGTTAAAAAACGCTATGGACTACTAGTTAAGCAACCGTAAAATAAATAACTAAAATTATAGGTACTCACTTAGCTTGATAAATATAGATTTGATAATTTATCCAAAATACCATTAAACGCATCTTTCAAACCGCTACCATTCGCAGCATCGAAATAATGATCTGGTGAGCTCGCACAATTTACCATTAAAGCTTTCGTATCAGCTGCAATAGTTTCACCAAATGTGATTGTGAATATAGAAATCCCATCAGCCTTTGCATTTTCACAAGACTTCTTCGTCAGGTTATTCGCTTTATCTATATCATTGCCATAATGCCATGGACTAGCTGGCAACTGCGCAGATGCTTGATTATCGCCATCTGTCATTAGTACCATAATTTTTTTTGTAGAATTATCGTTTGATTTAGTGCCTTGAGAAAATGGCTTTGCTTTACTCAAAGTACGCCACCCCCACATAACACCAGCAGGAATATAAGTATTGCCTTTTGCATTCATGCTTTTAATTTGCGAGATCAAAGACGGCTTATTATCTGTCAGTGTTTGAATTTCATTTGGACAATCCCATGTGCTCGACATCAACACACCTGGAACTTTTCTATTTCCATTATATTTTTTATCGTTCAAATTAAACGGAGAAATTCTCGAAGCCACACATCCTCGAAACTTATATTCTGTCGAATAGCACTGTTCTACCGGCGGGCCATAAGTTTTATTCTTACATGATTCATATTCTCTAGGAATACCATCAGTATATGCAATTTTTTTAACGCAACCAGATTTAGAAATGACAGGTTTAACCATGTTGCATCCCTCTTTAACATAGTCATCGTCTACCTTTAACCAAGAAGCATTTTTGTTAGAAACACCAACATTAACATGCCTTGAAAACGGCACCAATGCTACTTTGAGTTCTCCAGTTCCAGCCTCATCAAATAGTGAGTTCACAAAATCTTTTGCTGAAGTTTTTAATGCATTCATCTTGCCGTCTGCTGACATTGAATAAGTGTTATCCAATACAAGAGCCACTTCAACAGCGCCAATATTCAACTTTATACTTGAAGCTGTTTCAAAAGCTAACTTATCATAACCAGCAATAGCCGTAACTGAAGACATTGTGTAACCAGACACAAAGCCTTCCATTTTTCCATTCTTCTTATTAATTTTGATTTTTATCTGTTCAATATTTTTAGCCAAAGAAGGACTTAAGCTGGCCTTAAGTTGCTTTTTAATGATCTGTCTAATTTCATTATTGGTTTTAACATTCAATTGATGAGACGCACCCAGTAGCGCTAAATCCAGCTCATGTTGAACTGTTTTTTGATCACTCAACATTCTTGAATAGTCAACGGCAACGCCCGCACCAAGCATAAGTGGAAACATTGACAGGCCTGCTATTATTGCAAAGTTACCTGATTTATCTTTTAAAAACTCTTTAAAATAGACACAATATTTCCAATCAATAACTATTGTTTGGAATTAAAATACCCGAAATAAATTAAAATATGTTGGGTTGGCATGGTTAAAACTTCATATAAAAACGGCGCAAATTGCGCCGTTCTTTAAACAAATATACAATATTTTATTAAGCAGCGAGCGTTTGAATTTCTTTCAAAATTGCATCGCCCATTTGTGTTGTACCAACTTGCGTACAACCATCTGCCATAATATCGCCTGTTCTCAAACCAGCATCAAGAACATTAGAAATAGCCTTTTCAACTAAATC